>CAYREN010000595.1:0-2906 GCA_964423255.1 uncultured Roseivirgaceae bacterium
ACACTAACGACACCCTCTCCTAGCCACAAGTCAATGAAGGCTTCACCAAAAAAACCCATATATAAAGCTGCTGGTAAGCTTAAAACAGTTATAGCCCGGGTCGTTTGTATCACCAACTCTTGTAAACTTTCCTGATCAGCATTTGCGTCCAGCGCTGAAGATAAAGGAAACAATACATCGACGATAGGCTCAACAGCGCGAATAATCATATTTGCCAAAGCATAAACAATGGCAAACGGTGTGATTAACGAAACCGACATAAAGAAGGGAATAATTAACTTACCTAATTCTTCACTGCCATCAGTCACCACTTCAATGATGAAATTCCATACTGTGAAGCCACGTATGACACGCCACATGTTTCTATCAAATTTGATCGATATGGAAATATGCGGAAAAAATCTTCGAATAATAATTAAATCGACAATCATACCCAGGATTGTCGTGGCAATCTCCAGCCAAAGTAGACTGATGATTCCATAGCCATTGGCTAGCAGCGCTACCGTTGCAATTGCCTGTAAAACTGAAAAGGTAATGCCGCTGTAGTTTAAGATATCATAACGTTGATGGCCTTCAATAATACCGTCAAATACCGAAGCAGGAAAACTGATCAATAAATCCAGACCAATAATCAGCGTTGCCAGTTTAAGCGTCTGTGTAAGGTCATCTGGCACATCAAATAATTGCACCACAAAGAATGCAATAAATATACACACAATAAACGCAACAATACCTGAAATGATAAAAACACTAATTGTCGTTCCGGTCAGTTTATTGACGTTGTCTATTTCATCTTTGGCCAGGAATTTCGCAATATACTTAACCGTCGAATCGTATAAGCCAAGATCGAGAAAATTCAAATAGAACAGGATGCTGTGCAATAGAATCCAGACGCCATAGGCAGTAGTACCCAATTCATCAAGAATAATTGGTGTCAGAATAAAAATAATGGCAACATCTATAATGGTTCCCAGGTAATTGGTAAATATATTACCCAGTAAGCTGTTTTCCTGATGTGGTGCGCTTATTTCATTCATAACAGTTTGTAGAAAACATCACTATTTATCTATTTTGCACGTTTGCCAAGGTGGTAAATTTATATTGACCCTCGGGGAGTACCGTTTTTAATTCAGGTTTGTCTATTTCATCCAGTGAAAAAAAATGTAATCCTGAAATACCATTATTTACAAATTTTGCATTAGCACTCAGTTTTTGTAAATCCATGCTTTCGTTATTGAGCATACACAATATTGAAACGCCTTTTTTTTCTCGGGCTAGCCACAAATTATTTGAAAAAAAAGACTTAACAGACGAATTATTATTCAATGGCAGCATTAGCATGTTTCCACTCGGCACTTTCCCCAGAGTCACTTCGGCACCCCACTTTTGCTTATACCGGAAAACACCATCATTGGCCAAAGGTCGCGTTGGCCCGAAATCTACAAGGCTATACCCTTGTTCACTAGCATATTGAATAGTATAGAAATCGAGCACATCAGAAGCACCTTTTAGTTCATCTTCCAGACCCTTTTCACTAAAACCTACCCAGACAGACCGGAGCACGCCTGCTTCCCCTTTAAGCAATGCAGCACCTACAGGAATATCCTGATATTTCAGCCATAGCAAAAAACCTCCTTTTGCTTCTGCAAGAAAGTATTTTAAATCGACGACTTCAGATGATTCTCCATGCCTATCCTGGATAAAAGGCGTATAAAAATCATTGTAGAATTGTGTAAATTTTTCTTTTTCTGTAGTTATACACTGGCTATATTCAAACTTACGTATCCAGCGTTGGGCTTCCTTACGCGTTTTCCTTGGTAAGACTGCTAAAAGATCATCTGAGTTTGAAGGTAGAGGTAAATGTTGCTTAACCCAGGGAGGTATCTGAAAAGCCTTGATATGCCGAAATAGATAACAATAAGGAATATCCAGATCAACTATTAGAATATCAGCCTGCTTGTTTAGCTTTTTTAACCCTAATAATGCAAAAAAGGGATGCTTTGTTATACGTTGCTGCTGTATATATTCTCCAGTAAATAATTTACTTACCAGAAACGCGTAATTACGATACGAACCTATATATACAACTGTGAATGACTGTTTTGTGAATTTCTCTTTACCAAGCAAGATTTCCACATGACAATCAGGCTTAACCAGATTTCGAGTGATCTTAAAAAGCCACCTGCCGAGTAAATGCAGGTATCGATAGAGTTGAGTCAGCATGAGTCAAGCATGGTTTAAAAACCTGCTAATTACAAATCCTGCAACTTGTCCATTGCAGTAAGATGATTGTAGGTTTCTTGATTACGCAAAATTACCGGCTGTTGCTCATCAATCATTATGACTGCTGGCCTCGGGAATGAAAAATTTGCAGAGTAAGAAAAAAAGTAGGCACCTGCATCCATTACCGACAAAATATCACCTGTATCCAGTTGGGGTAAAAGACGATTTTTCATCATCCAGTCTGCCGGCGTACATATTCGACCCACTATCGTATAATTTGTATCCATATCAGCTTGCATTTTATTAGCAGCAAAGATTTCATGGTACTCATAGTCACAAGGATAAGTCATCGAAATACGACCGGTTTCGGTAATCGCAAAATTTTTACCATTGGGTCTGGTTTTTATGCCGTTAACCCGTGTTAGCAATAACTGACTTCTACTGGTAACGAAACGCCCTGGCTCAAGCAGTAGTTTCGGCTCAGTTAGTTTATATTCATTACAAAATCTTCTTATATCAGCAACGATATCTGCAATAAATTTCTCAATAGCTTGGTAAGTATCGGGCTGAGGTGGCTTGGGTATGTTGCCAAAAAGGCGATACTGCGCATATTCATTTCTACTCATCACTTTCGTTGTCGGCACGCCAAAGCCTCCACCAATGTTCAAATATTCTATTTCAGT
>CAYREN010000596.1:0-2906 GCA_964423255.1 uncultured Roseivirgaceae bacterium
GCAACAATAGCCATGGGCTGAAATTAGTTTTCGCGGTTAATATCTGACGACTGTAAAGATAAAAAACAGGTGAAATACAGTACAATAGCATTACATACAAAGATGAATACACATAATCGGTCTTTCCTAGAATATACTGTAAATTCAACCATTGTATTGAGGCAAGGCTAATTACAAGAATAAAACCCGCTAATTTCGATAATAATTGTTGCGATTCTACTTGATGCAATATCTTGCCGACTATCAGCAAGATAGCAGTAAAAATAGAAAACCCGATTAGTAATAGAGCTAAAAGATGCATTGAATTTTGTTGAGATGAACCTGGGGAGTTGTCACATTTTATTTTCTACAATTTAGTATTTTAGTCTCAAACTCTCTGATTTTATCTGTTCAAGAATTATTGCACAAGAACCTCATTTTTCCTTGTTGAACACTAACTTGGCCTTGTTGTATAAATTGTATAAGTTGCAGCCATAGCCTTAATATAGTTATCTGACAGCAGATCATTGGTCAATATAGTTATATTTATTAATACATTTTTAATTATTACTGCAGCAGCAGTAAAAAAAATATACTCACCTTTTGGGAGCTGGATTTTTTTTGCTAATAAATCATCACTAAATATAATTAGCTTGCCCTCACCATCATTGAATTTTTGTTTAAAAGAACGGGATGTAACAATTCTTTCAGATATGTTACTCATATGCTGTCTTTTTACGCTTTCCATTACCTTGCCTAATAAAACAGAATTAGTTTCAGATTGATTTTGAATGGGTATAAAAGTCATTAATAGTGTTATATCTGAGCCTGATGTAGGTTTAATTCGTAGAGTAGGAGCCAGTTTATCTTTAAGCACTCTGTTTGATTCTTCCCAGTGGGCTGGCACAAGAATAGAAAACAGCGTTTCCTCTACCTCCAGCTCAATCGCTTTAAGATCAATATTTTGCGATTTATTGTCATTTTTAGCTCTAGCTATTACAGAAGAAAATTCTACATTCTCAGGACAAGGAGTATCTTGAAAAGACACGCGCCCATCTGAACCAATACATTTATTAATAGCAAAAGACTGAGTACTAAATATAAGAGCAAAGAAAAATATATGACATGAAAATTTATTGCTCATGATTTATCCTTGTAATTGCCTATTATTGTAACTTCTCATTATTAATGGGCACAGACAACTTATACAGCTCATCATTCCGGCATGCTTTTAGCAAGAAATCTAAGTTAGGCATGGATTCTTACTAAAATCATGCAGGAATGACGAATTTTTTCTTGTACGAATTTATGGATTGCTGTACTAGCGACAATAAAACAGCCTCCTAGCTCAAATGTTTAAGCTGCAAATATTTTTCAGATTGCATTTCAATTAAGCGTGAACGGGTTCTTCTAAAATCAAAGTGACTATCTTCATAAGTAAGCTGCTCAACAGGTACTGCAGCTGTGCATATTAATTTAACATTATGTTCATATAAAGCATCGACTAGAGTAACAAAACGCCTAACCTGATCTTTAATTTCTGTGGTTAAATATGGAATATCTGCAATTAGCAGGGTATGAAATTCGTTAGCAATAGTCAGATAATCTACCGCTCCTAATGCCCTTTTACATAACTCGTCAAATGATGAAAACAAAATATCACCATGAACCACTTCAAAGCTCACTTCTCGACCCTTTATTTGAAGAATAACTGCTTCGCTACTTGCGTTATTGGTTAATTCTTTAAAACTCTGTCGTAAAAAAGCATCACCACCCTCTGCTTCACAATAAAAAGTGGTCTTCATGGATTTAAGGTGCAAAAGTCTATAATCTTCTGTTGCATCCAGTTTTAGAATATCGGCAGATAACTTTAATAATTCTATAAAGGGTAAAAACAGTTCCCTTTGTAAACCATTTTCATATAAATCATCTGGATGTTGATTTGATGTTGCAACTAAAATAATACCCTGCTCAAATAACCGTGTAAACAGTCTTGCCAGCAACATGGCATCTGCTATATCAGTTATCTGAAATTCATCAACACATAAAAGTGATGAAGTTAGTCTCATTTTCGCTGCTAAAGAGGGGAGCGGGTCACCTTGATTTTTTTTCCGCCATTGATACATATATTCATGGACTTCCAGCATAAAAGCATGAAAATGTACGCGTCGTTTAGACTCAATTGGACAGGCTTCAAAAAACATGTCCATTAGCATGGATTTTCCGCACCCTACTCCACCAAATATGTAAATGCTTTTAGCAAATTGCCTGGAAGATAAGTCTGAACGATTAAAAACCAGCAACTTTTCAAGTTTATATGGCTTTGAAATTTCATTTAAAAGTTGCTGCAAATAGTCTAAAATTTTTATTTGAATAGTATCAATTTGAATCAGTTTCTTATCAACCAGTTCTTGATACTGTTTTTTCAGTAGATTACTATCAATTTGAGAAGGGGGGTTCTTAGATTCAGCTTGAGAAAAAAAAAGATTTAGCATTAAATTATTTTTATTGTCTCAATATATTACTCAAAACGGCTAAATTTAGAACGTACTTTCGTTCAATTCCTGTTGATACATAGCGGACTAAAGTCCGCTTACTCTCTTCAGAAAACCTAGGGTACACACAAAATAACTTGGGCAACTGACGCTGGCTTTATGTTTGTTTTCAAAACGTAGAAACACGTGTATAGCTGGCTATTTTTACAACGCAAAAGACGGACAAAAAGACAAGTAAGATTATTTCGTCAAACCACCTTAAATATCTCAATATTATTTATTTTTTTGCTATGCTACTCCAGGCTGCCAGCCATGCCTGAGATTGATAACTTTCCGCCTGCTTAGGAAAGTCGCCTGAAAGAACCAGACACAACGTTTGCTTAATAATCCCAAAAAAATAACTATAAGCCACTAATGGATCGATTCCTCTAA
>CAYREN010000597.1:0-2894 GCA_964423255.1 uncultured Roseivirgaceae bacterium
CTTCCTGGAAACCTTTGAACATCCTCCTTCAAAACCAAACAGATGGAATCACATTGATGTTTATCCAGATTTTTCTGTTTGGGATTACCAGATTCGATCTGACCGTAGCATGCCCGGGTTCACAATTTTAGAAAACGTAGATCGCAATGGATTTAGATGTTCGGTAAGGGAATATCTTCCGGATGGGGCGTTGATGCCATTTGTGAGATTGAGAGTTACTACTCCTCCGATTTATAATAAAAATAGGCCTTACACAATCCACGACTTGGACCCTAATAAAAATATTAAGAACCGGATGGTCATATTCAGTGATAGTGAAGGTCGTCTAAATATTCCGTTGGACGGCGGATATCACGAAATCGGTATTGCAGGTGCCGTTAGCAATTCCAACCTGACCATCGCTTCCTGTACTGTGGAAAATATGAACTGGGCAACTCGAAAGAAAGATGTCAGTATATCCATAAAGATACTAAATAAAGGAAATATTGATGGTCAAGGAGTGAGGGCTAAATTATTGATCACAAATAAGGACATCATAGTTAAAATAGGTGAAGCCAGCTTTGGTAGTATTCCTGTAAATGAAGCAAAAGCGGCAGATCAACCATTTGTTTTCAATGTCCAAACTGATAGTGTAGTGGATTTGATTCGATTAAAATTAATCATTACTGATAGAAGTAACCGCGAGTGGGTTGAGTTTCTGGATATTCCAGTAAAAACTGATCAACCTGAAATTAATAATTTTGAAATAGCTGATGGCAGGTTGTTCACCGTTGCTACAGCTGGTGATGATACAACTACTGTTTTTTTGGGAAAAGGCAATGGTGATGGAGTAGCAAACCCCGGGGAATCTGTTGTTATTCTCGTCAAGGATCAGGGGATCTACCACAGAACTTTTCTGCACACTCCGGATAAATACATAAATCCCAACGGGATAAATATTAGAGTCTCTGACAATTGGGGGGACTACGATCATGTTGGAGGGTCAGCAAAATATTCCATCCCTGTAATTGCCTCAGACTGCCCTGAAAACCACATGATAGAACTTTTCGCAGAGTATTGGCTTCCGGACTACCCTTATCATATCATAAAACAAGGTACAATAAAATTAAAAGTCTCTGGAAAAGACGAGACCTCACCGAAAGTTCTATGGATAAAAGTTTCCGGTAATAATACCATCCAGACCAGGGTTCATGATGGTGGAAAAATCCAATCGGTTGTGGCCACCTTAAAAGAAAAGGAAAACCCTGATAAGGGCTTTGAGGTTACACTTAATGACCTGGGCGAAAATGGAGACGTTTCCGGCAATGATCAGGTTTTTAGTATAAAAATACTAGAACAATTATTTGGATTGTATCAGGTTGAAATCATAGCCACAGATTCATATGGGAATAAAATGAATTCAACCGAGCCCGGTGACTTTGTGTTATATTAAAAATATATTTTCGCAACACTATCCAAATTGAAAGGAATGATCGTCCTTGATTAATAATTTTCAATTTTGGTGGTAATTCCTCATCAAATCTCGCGAGTCAAAAATTGCGTTTATTACCTGCACATTTTATTCCCATGAAAATTGGTATATCTATAGGTTTGGACATTTTTCAAGTTTTTCTTTTTACCAATATGATAACCTATTGACCTTTTTAAAACCATTTGAATTTTCTAAATGCTCATAAAGTTCTTCAGCCCATTTATAACTAACTGGTAATTCACCTACTGCTACAAATTCTTTTGGATACATCAATCCAGCAACTTGGGGCAAATCTGTTATGTGCAAATAGTTGAGCATCTCAATCGCCAGGCCATTTCCGTTGCGTGGACTTGCAAGGTCTTGTGAGACAAATGGATTTTAAAGAATGAGGAACTTTATATTACCATCGAGCAAGGTGGCATATGGACCAACTTCAGCCATATCTCCCTACGTAGTAATACTGATTTTGTCAGGGCTAATTCTTGTTTTTTTTACATAAAGCTTCCAGAAACCTGAGCATGTCATAAAGCGCATGGAATCAATTGTTTGACCTGTCCATCCTGCCCATTTGCACGCCCTTCACGATATCAGTTTTTTGGAGGTGAAAGTATGGTGAATTATATACTAAATTTAGTCAGGATTGAGGTGATAAAATCAAATTTAAAAGTTCAATTTGCTACTTGAATTTAGGGGGCAATTCTACTCGGATTATAATTTATTTTAGTCAAATATTCATCCAATTCTTTAATTGCTTTTGCCGTAAATACCATACAATTAATCCATCCTTCTTGATTGAGAAGGGTACTTACAAGGTAGGTTGGATAATGACCACTATCCTTGTTTTGGACATATAGTATATTATTTGCAAGTTCGATAGCTTTTACGAGGTATAATATGTTACCGGTTTTTTCATGTACTGTGCGAAATACCTCAATCATATCAGCTGAGCTTGCATTAACAGGTGTATAAAAATTATATTGCTCAAGAACGCATGGAGTTAACCAGATATCACTTTTTATACTCCAACTATCAATAGGAATGGGTCTTTCCCAAATCACAAATTGATCTTCAGCAAATCTTACAAGTTCTTACGCCTGATCTATAATCTTCTGGTCGTTGCTATTTTTCAGTAAGTATAGCGTATAGCTGCAAGCCTGGCCTTTAGATAAATTCATATACATTTCACTGGGCTTTTGATCCTCGAATTGTCCCTCCCAGTTAAACCCCCTAACAATATTATCTTTTATAAACAACAACGCTCTTTTGCTACAAGATTCAAACTCTGATATATTATAATCTTCTTTTAATCTTTCCATTAAATTTAATATTCCTATTGGAATCACATAATTTTCGGTTACAGGAAGTCCGTTTTCTATGAATGAAAGTAAATACCAGGAACCATTCTCCAATTGGATTCTTTTGT
>CAYREN010000598.1:0-2882 GCA_964423255.1 uncultured Roseivirgaceae bacterium
GTATTATTACAAATGTGAAGGCACAGCACAATAAAATAGCCTTTAAACACCTTTCTACTACAGATGGTCTTTCAAACTTTACTGTCTTAAGTATTGCTCAAGATCACCAGGGATTTATGTGGTTTGGAACAATGGACGGTCTCAATCGTTTTGATGGCAAACAAATTAAAATCTACAGAGAAGATCCTGATGATCCGAATTCTCTTGGTGACAACTATATCTATTCATTACAAAGTTCCAGCGATTCCGGATTATGGGTAGGCACCCGTTTAGGATTATTCTTTTACAATTTTGAATATGATAATTTTTCTTCCATTCCAATTTTAGATGCCACAAGTGTTGAACAATCAAACTTGATAGCCCGAACATTTTTACCTGAAGATAATTTCTTATGGATTGGTACAAATCAAGGGTTATTCAAGTACGATATAGTCGAAAAAGAAATTATCACCATAGATGCTATTAATAAACCAAGAGGGATTATTAATGCATTAAAAAAATCTAAAGACGGTTCAATTTGGATCGGACATAGTCAAGGCCTAACACAATATAAAAATGGTGAATTTATAAATGCTACAACTAAAATAAATCAAGATCTGACAACGGCCATATTGAGTATTGAGATTGATGAATTGGGAAAAATATGGGCTGGAACACAAGACTTAAAAACGGGATTGATAATTTATGACCCAAACGATGAGACACATATTGAACTTTCAAAAAAACAAGGGCATTTACCTCACAACAAGGTAAATTGTTTATTCCGCTTCCGTGATGGCAAAATCTGGGCTGGGACTACTTGGGGATTGGCTATTATAAATGAAAAGACTTACGAGGCACAACATCTCATGTATGAAAGTCAAGATCCTAACAGCATCTCGCAAAACTCCATAAAACGCATTTTTCAGGATAAGAATGGCATTATCTGGGTGAGCACCTACTCTGGTGGTGTTAATTATTTTGATCAAAAAAGCCAATTTATAACTCACATATCAGATAAATATGAAAATGAAAATTTGCTCAATTTTAATATTGTGTCATCCATATTTGAAGATAAGGATAAGAATCTCTGGATAGGAACAGAATATGGAGGAGTGAATATTTATGATTATAGCAATAAGACATTTAAGGTTCTAAAGGAAGATAATAATAAAATTAGTTTGATTAGTGACAATATCAAAAGTATCATTGAAGATAAAAAAGGCAGAAAATTCATTGGCACTCAATTTGGACTAAGTATCTACAATCCTATTGACGATACTTTCTTTAACATATCCGATCAACAAGGTATTAGAGGGAAATTAAGTGATAAAACTATACTTGATTTTTGTCAAGATAAGGATGATAACATTTGGCTGGGTATTGTTGGAAATAACAATTCACACTTTCAAAAGTATGATATCCTTTTAGATACAATTATTCATTATTATCCGGAAAAAGTAAACTTTCCAGTATTAAATAATGCAATTGTCAATTCGATAGTTTATGATGAAAGTCGAAATATAATCTGGGCAGGTGGTGATAATGGTTTGGTCTGTTTTGATATCAAAACAAATAAATATGTTACAAATAATGCCTTTCTTTCAGCTGCAAGTACATTACAAGGAATAATAATTAATGATATAGTTATTGATAAAAATGGACTATTGTGGATTGGCACGTTTGGTCGTGGCTTATATATTATGGACTTGAACACCTACGCATTGAGGAAAATTGGGCGACAGGAAGGTTTGTTCGAAAGTAGCTTTTATGCATTAATTAGTGACAACGATGGCAATATTTGGACAAGTGTCAATGCGCATTTACTTAAAATAAAAGCCCCCAGAAGCATCACTGATCCAGTGGTCAATATTGAAAAATTTGGCATCCAGGAAGGATTCCCGCCGCAACAGTATTTCAGAACTGCTGCTTGCAAGGGGTCTGATGGGAAGTTATATTTTGGCGGTGATGACGGATTTATATCATTTAATCCACGGGATGTTGAAAACATAATATTTCATCCTAAAGTAGCCATATTAGATATTCTTATAAATGGTAAGTCACTGGATGTAAAATCTAAGTCAGAAAATCAGTTTATAAATGTGGCGGCATTGAATAAGATAGCATTAACTTACGAGCAATCCAGTTTCTCAGTTAAGTTTATTGCCCCCAATTATATTAATCCCGATAATACCTGGTATCAATACCAACTCTCTGGAATTCATGATTCCTGGCAAGATTTGGGTAATGTAGGAGCTCTAAACATCACAAAATTGAAAGCTGGAAATTATCAACTGAAAATAAAAGCCTCTAGCGATCCTGAAAATTTCTCTACAGATTTTACATCTATAAATTTAATTGTTGCCCCACCCTATTGGCGAACTCCACTGGCATATTTTATTTACATTGTTGTGATTTTAACTTCGCTATATGTGTTTTTTATAATTTCCAGAAATTGGGAAAGGCTTGCTCATAATTTAAAACTTGAACATCTGGGAATTCATTTTAAATTGCGGAATGCCGCTCCGGGTCTCTGTCGAAGATGCCAATAAGCTTACAATATTCACACAAGCCTGAATCCATTTTAAATGCATCTGTTCAAAATTATGCCTCTCTCCACTCAAGAGATGGTTTATCTTTTCCAAGAATAGCCTGTAGAACTTCTGCCTGACCAACAGTTAATTGGATAGCATCTGGTTTGACAGCTGCTACTGTTTTTACAGCAATGTTGATATCTTCAATCCCTTAAAGAAAACTATATTCGTTAAAATAGCCATGGTCTATGGCTACATCAAAACAGTTACCCGATATATTGAAAAGTCTATTTAATCTTACTTGTTTAGTATTTATGCGAATCAAGGGTTGAGAAATTAAAAAAACACATCATTAAACCCCTGATTATC
>CAYREN010000599.1:0-2880 GCA_964423255.1 uncultured Roseivirgaceae bacterium
TGGTGAAGATGCCCTTAAGCAATGGAGATTTTTTATTAAAGAAAATAACTGGGTAAGTAGAAATTAAGTAAGTTTTGACGTAAATTACTCATATAAATTTTTCTGCGAATGAAAAAATTATTGTGCCCAATTGATTTTTCAGAAGTTTCTTTGAATGCTCTTGAATTTGCTGTAGCAATTGGAGAAAAGGAAAATAGTACCTTGACTTTGATAAACATTTTCACTCCTTCCAATTTTAATAAAATTATTGAGACCGATCATGTCAAAGAAGAATATGAACAACGGCTTGCCACAATAGAGTCTAATTTAATAGCCATATCAAAAGAAATAAACAAGACAAGTAAAAAGAAAGGGTTATTGATCTGTGATTTTATCATAAAATCAGGTGAAATTATTGATATCTTATCAGATATTGTTAGTACAGAAAAGTATGACTTAATTGTAATTGGCACAACAGGGCATTCTGCTTATAAGATAAAATATCTTGGTGGGATAGCCGAAAAAATAATTCAACAGACCCATTGTTCCATTTTATGTGCTCCGGGAAGTCATAATTTCCATGGTATTAATAAGATTGTCTATGCAACTGACTACTTAGAAGAGGACAAGCTCGCTATCCAACAATTAATTGCAATGGCAGTACTCTTTAAAGCTAATGTAGAAATTTTACATGTATCGCATCACGATGATACAATTGACAAAGCCATGTTCGAGGAATATAAAGATGAACTAACGAGCTTTGTAAAATATGAGAAGATATCTTTTAATAGAGTAGTTGTTAATCATGTAGCTAAAGGAATAGATGATTATATGAAGGAAATTGAAGCGGACCTACTCGTATTTCTGAATAAAAAAAATAACTTCATAAAAAGTCTAATTCATAACTCTCTTACCCTTCATTTAGAGAAATTTACAGACTACCCATTAATGATTATAAAATTATGATGATGTAATAAAACTTACTTTTTTGTATTCAAAGTTATAAAAAGCTATATCATTCAAGAAAAAATTATAACTTTGTCATTAATTTTTTAGATTTTTCAAATATGAAAAGAATTGTCCTCAGCATTATTTTTTGCATAAGCATTACTTATTCCTCTCAGGCTCAACAAGTTAATAAAAGTGACCTCTTAAAATTATTAGAGAACGTAAATACCCGCTATGATGAGCAAAATCCAGTACTTAGTTCTGACGGGAAGAAGCTCTACTTTTCCAGATCGAATGATAGCCTAAACGTAGGTGGTCCTAAAGATAAAGGTGATATATGGGTATCTGAGTTGTCAACTGATGGAATCTGGATAAAGCCAGAGAATCTGGGAAGACCGGTAAACGATGATATGAAAAATTATATACTTGGTTTTTCTCCAGATGGAAAAATTATGTTTTTAAACCTTGAGAAAAAGCTATCAGGGGGAATTGTTGTTAATGATGGTATTGCATTTTCTATATTTTCTAAAAAAACCTGGTCAAAACCAGAAAGAGTTATTGTCGACTACTTAATGAATAATTCAAAACATCAAAGTGGCTCAATTTCAGCAGACGGGAGTCTTATGTTATTATCATTGCAATCTTACGCATCCAGAGGGGAGGAAGACATTTATATTAGCTCTTACCAGAATGGCAAATGGACAAAACCTGTAAATCTTGGTTCTGACATAAATACAGTTGGACAGGAAATGACACCCTATTTATCCGCTGATAAAAAATTCTTATACTTCTCCAGTAACGGTCATGGTGGCAATGGAGGAAGAGATTTATTTGTTTCTGAAAGAAAGAGTAAAAATTGGAATTCTTGGACAAAACCAAAGAATCTTGGATTAAAAGTAAATTCTGATGGAGTCGAACTAAATTATTACATTGATAGTAATAATTTGATAGCCTATTATTCCTCTACACAAAATAGCGATGGATACGGAGACCTTAAAGCACATGATATTACTGTTGACGTAAAGCAAGATTCTATTCAAAATGAAGGATTCCAGGAGTTGGTAAAATATGTAGAGGAAGTTCAAAAGCCTATATATTTTACTGGTACCATTAAAAATAAAAAAACTAAAGAACCATTATCAGTATCAATTACAATGAATGTTGATGGAATTGTTAACGATTATCAAACAGAGAATGATGGCAATTTTGAAATAGAGCTACTCTCTAATCTAAAAAAAGTATCATTAAACATCAAAGCTCAAGGATATATGGGATTTTCTGAAGAATTAGCTTTTGATGGTATAGATTTAAATAAGGAGTATTATCTCGATCCCTTAGAAATAGGTGCAACTATCCGACTGAACAAAGTTTATTTTGAGCGTGGAACAGCTGAGCTTCTAAATGAATCATTTGATGAAATTGATCTAGTTGCTGAAATGATGACTGAAAATCCTTCCGTAAGAATTGAATTATCTGGTCATACAGACAATAATGGAAATTCTAAACTCAACCTCAAACTTTCACAGGAAAGAGTGGAGAAAGTGAAAAAATATTTAGTTGAGCATGGTGTGGATAGTAAACGAATAAAAGGTAAAGGTTATGGTGGAACCAAACCTGTTTCCAGCAATGCTACTGAGGAAACAAGGAAATTGAACCGAAGAGTTGAATTTACAATTCTTAAAAATTAAGCTACATTGTGCATTATTAGCTATAAAAATTATTAATATAGTTTGAATCTTGGTATATAATATTATTGAAGCAAACACGCCAATACATTGAAAAAATCAAAAATTATATTTTTAATCATAGCCGTTGTTTTTCTAATCGCTATGATAATAATCGGTTACGATATTTCAAAAAGGACAACCTTTCCAGTATCTTTAAAATCATCTGACAAACAATTCACAGAATAAAATTGCAGTAAAATTTATCCAACAAAATTAACCCTAATAG
>CAYREN010000600.1:0-2873 GCA_964423255.1 uncultured Roseivirgaceae bacterium
CATAATACTCCTTCCAAAAGCCAACACGTATATCATTTTTTATCTCACCTTCTTCTTTTATATTTCTACCGGTATAGTATTTTTTTAACACACCATCAGAAACTCCATTGACATAATTGGTTTCAAATATTAAATTTCCTTTTAGATCATAGACAAGCCACATACCAACCCGCTTATCGTTTTCAAACCTCCCCGCTTGAATCATTTTTCCTTCTTTGTTGAAATACGACCAGCTACCTTGCTTAAATTTATCAGCATCTCTCATTCCTTTTGCCAGCATTGAACTATCTGCATTATATTCAGAAACCAGTTGAAATTGGCCATAGCTCCTTGATGCAAAAAGGATAAATAAAGAAATGGTGAGCAATAAACGATGTATCATAAAACTTTTAAAAAAATGCCGAAAGTTTGATTTCATCAAAGATAATTATTTTTTGAATTCATTTTATGAAACGAGTTTTACCTGGGATAATTATTGAAGTTTGTCATTTGGTAAAAACGCAAGTGTTAGTAACAGTTTTATTCATTAATACAAGGTCACTAGGTTTCCATGATTTATCAAAAAAAGATTCTAATGGACCATAAAAGAGGAATATTGTATTCCAAGTTTTACCAGGAACGGGTTGAATCCAATTGTTCTTCTGGCCTTTTGGTGATTCTATACTAAAATACGATTACAGCTTAAAATCCAATGATACTTTAGTTTTATTACTACAGTTCTTTTATAGAATTTTGTTGTTTATTCTATTTTAACTGGTACAAGTAGAAAAACCAAAGCCAAACAAATTAAGTATTCAGCTTTGGAAATCTATATATAGATTTTAATTTCGTTTAGCACCTTGCATTTGTTCTAATACTTGGTCTAAGCTAAAGCTACCAACTTTTTGACGTTGAGGATAGTCCTTAAATGTTGCTAAAAATTCAGCAATTTTTGCTTGAGCAGGAACCATCATAAACATTCTATCAGCCATCCAATGACTGTAGTCTTCTGAATGTTCTTGGGCTTTTTCAAAAGGGTCTCCATATAAATCCATTAGTAATGGAAATCTTAATGCTGTATATGGTTTTTGCCATACTTCAAATCCGTGATTTTCTTGGATTTTGAAATGCATTTTCCATCTTCCATATCTAAAAGCATTTAAACTGCCATCATCGTCAAAGTAAAAAATCTCTTTTCTTGGACTTTCAGTTACTTCACCCGTCAGCAGTGGTAGCATATTGTAACCGTCCAAATGAACTTTGAAATTTTTTCCATTCGCACTATGTCCTTTTAGTAATTTTTCTTTTACATCTGTTTCTCCTGCTGCTGCTAAGAAAGTTGGTAGCCAATCTTCGCCAGAAAAAATAGCATTACTAATTTGACCAGGTTTAATTTTTGCCGGCCATTTCACTAAGCAAGGTGCTCTAAAACCGCCTTCCCAAGTTGTTGCTTTTTCGCCTCTAAAAGGAGTCATTCCTCCATCAGGCCAAAAAATTAATTCAGCACCATTGTCTGTGCCAAAAATTACAATAGTATTTTCATCAATTCCTAAATCTTCTAATGTCTTGGTTAATTCGCCAACAATTTCATCAAGTTTCACCATACCATCGGCATAAATACCTAATCCTGTTTTTTCCTCATCCTCTTCATTTAGGTGGGTCCATACGTGAGTTAGTGTTGTATTGTACCAAACAAAGAAAGGTTTGTCATCTTTTGCTGAATTTTTCATAAAAGAAATAGCAGCCTCTTTTGTTTCGTAATCAACTGTTTCCATCCGCTTTTTGCTTAGTGGCCCAGTGTCTTCAATTTTTCCATCAGCATAAGAATGAATGACTCCTCTTGGTCCAAATTTCTTTTTAAATTCAGGGTCTTGTGGATAATCAGGATTTTCAGGTTCTTCTTCTGCATTTAAGTGATAAAGATTTCCAAAGAATTCATCAAAACCGTGATTTGAAGGTAAATGTTCATCCCTATCACCTAAATGGTTTTTTCCAAACTGACCAGTTGCATAACCGTGATTTTTTAATAATTCCGCAATAGTTGGGTCTAACCCACTTAACCCTTCTTTGGCTCCAGGTAAACCAACTTTAGTCAATCCAGTTCGGTAAGGAGATTGTCCAGTAATAAACGCTGCGCGACCAGCAGTACAACTTTGTTGAGCGTAGTAATCTGTAAATACTATTCCATCTTTTCCAATTTGGTCAATGTTAGGTGTTTTGTAACCCATCATTCCCATATTGTAAATACTTGGATTTGACCATCCAATATCATCTCCCCAAATAACTAAAATATTGGGTTTCTTGTCTTTTTGTGCCATCATCATAAATGGCATAGTTACTAAAGCAACTAAAATTGTGATTTTTCTCATTCTATTCTATTTGATTTAATTGTTAATTGTTAATTTCATATTTTTCAATGTCTTGTCCTTAAATACGGCTACAGGTTAAAATTGAATTTAACTGTTGATTTATATACCAAATTCGGTGTATTTAAGCCTAAAGATAAGTGCAATTTCATCTCATTATCTATATTAATCGCATTTTTTAGTCTTCTTTAATTCGCTTCCAAAGATATCTAAGGGAAAAAAGAGGAATTATAATAAGTAAACCCACTACCATAGGTACACTTGCTTTAATAGCTTCTGCATCAAAGGCATAGATTGTAATAACGTCAGATATATCTGTTACTATTCTAACAACGAGTAATACGAACAACGCCTTATGACTTCTAAATAATAAAGCAACTATTAAACCAAGTACTGCGGTTACATTCCTTGTAATATAAAGTTGAGTAACATAGCCTAATTCAGTAACGTTTGTACCTGGTATATTTGACTGAACATTACGTAAAGTGTGTAAAATACTATATGATATCCGAATCATAAACTATCACT
>CAYREN010000601.1:0-2869 GCA_964423255.1 uncultured Roseivirgaceae bacterium
CTTTGTCGGCCACGGCAATAATAGCCTCCACATTTTGACCAGCACTAAAGTAAACCACGGTTTTTGCTTCTGATTTTAAGGACTCGGCGCTATGCGATAGTTTACTAGGGATATGGATACTGTTGGCAACCATCAATTTTTCATTTCCAGCCATGTAAACTTCTCCATCAATGGTTGCTCTAGCTCCCATTCCAGTAATGCTTTCAAATGCATCGGCATGGATAATTGATGTATTGGCATTTTTTAAATGTTGTACAATAGCCTCAGCAATTGGATGTTCAGATTGCGATTCTATAGCCAGTAATCCTTGTTCCAGTTGCTCAGCATTTGATTGGTCATACCAAATCAAATCGGTGACTTTAGGCTTTCCTTCAGTAATGGTCCCCGTCTTGTCAAGAATAATCGAATCCACTTTATAGGCTGTTTCAAGCGCCTGGGCATCTTTTATTAAAATCCCTTGTTGTGCCCCTTTGCCGATGCCAACCATCAAGGCGGTAGGCGTTGCAAGGCCCAATGCGCATGGACATGCGATAATCAGGACGGTAATGAGCGTGAGCAAAGCATAGGTAAACGATGGGTCCGGTCCGAATGCGTACCACACAATAAACGTAAGCATGGCAATACCAATTACAATAGGCACAAAAATGCCAGCAACCTTATCGGCCAGTTTTTGAATAGCAGGTTTGCTTGCCTGCGCCTGCTCCACCATCCGAATAATTTGTGCCAGCAAGGTATCGTCACCTACTTTTGTAGCTATAATGCGCAAAGATCCCTTTTGATTTATAGTGCCGGCAAATACCTTGTCTCCTTTGGTCTTCTCTGCGGGAATTGGTTCACCAGATATCATACTTTCATCGATAAACGACGCCCCCTTTTTCACTTTTCCATCCACAGGCACTTTATCTCCAGGTTTCAGAATGATGAGTTCTCCATTCATTATTTCGTCCAGCGAAATAATCTGCTCTTCTCCATTTCTGATGACTGTTACCTGCTTCGGCTTCAGTCCCATCAATTGCTTGATGGCAGATGAGGTTTTGCTTTTTGCCCGTTCTTCAAAATACCTGCCCAACAAGATGAGTGTGATAATGATCACGGCTGATTCGTAATACACATGAGGCATCATACCCCGGCTCAAAAAATATTGTGGATATACCGTATTGAACACACTGAACGAAAATGCCACGCCTGTACTCAGTGCGACAAGGGTGTCCATATTAGAAGAGAAATATTGGAGTTTTTTCCATGCGATAACAAAAAATTCAGACCCACTCCAGAACAGCACCGGAATAGATAGCACCATCATAATCCAGTTTTCATACGGAATCTGGCCCATGAAAAACATGGCCATCACAAAAACTGGGACCGAAAAGACAGCAGAAAATATAAGTTTTGATTTAAGGGTGTTGAGCCTTTTCTCTTCTATTTTTTCAAAAGTTTTTTGCGATTCTTTGGTTTCTCCAATTAATATATCGTAGCCAATTTCTAAGGCTGATTTCTGTATTTCATCAATGGATACTAAGGCTGAATCATAGTCTATTGCTACAGATTGGTTTGGATAATTGACCGATACCTCAATTACCCCTTCGAGCGGCTTCAGGTATGATTCAAGACTGATTGCGCACGATGCACAAGTCATTCCCGAAACTTTGAGGTTATCATTTATTATTACAGAATTATTACTTGGTGCGACAGCTTGTTCCATTATTTTATTTAATTATCTGACAAATGTCGGAACAGAAATGCAGTTATTCATTATATAATTCAGGAATTCCGTTACATGATTTTGCTTTAATAAGGATAGGAATCAATATCACGATTTTTATACTGAAATGACCGCTGGACTTTTAGGGTATACCTTATATCCACAAACCTCCAAGGTTTTTCCTTGATACTCAATATGCTACGCCAATTTTCCATCATCTATTTAAGTGAAACCTTGGAGGTATATTTTGCTGTACCGCAATGTTTTATAAAATTGGCTGTGGATTTTAGGGTATATTAAAAAGAATCCAGTGACTGATGACCCGGGCCTCTCATTTTTTTAAATGCTGAAGGAGTCATGCCTGTCTCTTTTTTGAATTGCGCTGAAAGATGTGCCACACTACTATAATCCATCTGAAAGGCAATTTCTGATAAAGTCATCTGGTTATAAAAAAGCAATTCTTTCACCTTCTCAATTTTTTGTTTTAATATAAATCGCTCTATAGTAATGCCTTCAACAGACGAGAATAATCTACTTAATGAAGAGTACTCATGATTTAATTTGTCTGAAATGATGGTAGAAAAATTGACGCTCATCTTTTCTCCTCCATAGTGTATTTGTTTGATGATTAGGGCTTTAATTTGGCTTATTAATTTAGAATTATTGTCTTGTAATAATTCAAACCCTCTTTGAGATAGCTCTTTTCCTAAAATACCTTTTTGTTGAAAAGAAATTTCTTTGTTAGAAATAACTTTCCCCAGTTGAATCGATATTGTTTCAATTTGTAACTCGGAAAAAATATCCTTTACTGTATCTATGCAGCGCGGGCAAACCATATTCTTTATATATATTGGATAATTCATAATTAAGCCAGAACGTCAATCTATAAAATCAATTACGACATTTATCAATAAAATAATATGTCCATTTTTTTTCGTTTTCAATTATAGTATAAAAACTATCAAGATAATCAATTGATTGCTTTAAACTTGATTTGTCAAACAACTCGAAATTTTGATATAGTTCATAAATAGCCTCTTTTCTATCGATGAATTTATTTATCGCCTTTTGAATGTCATCAATAGGATAGCACTTTCCCCAGTACAATCTCTCCCTCAGCGTTTCAATCCCGAGAATTGGAGAAGGTATGGCATAGGAAGCATTTAC
>CAYREN010000602.1:0-2854 GCA_964423255.1 uncultured Roseivirgaceae bacterium
CAACAACATCTTCACCTTGTGCATTGATTAAATATTCACCATTGAAAACATTTTCACCGGTACCAGCATCTCGTGTAAAACACACTCCTGTACCTGAATTTTCACCCATATTTCCAAAAACCATCGCTTGTACATTCACAGCTGTACCCCAATCTGATGGATATCCATTCATTTTTCTGTAATAAATGGCTCTATCTCCATTCCAGCTATTAAATACCGCCATTACAGAACCCCAAAGTTGATCCCAAGGGTCTGTAGGAAAATCATGCCCGGTACGTTTTTTAACGGCATCTTTAAAATCGTAAACCAGATCTTTTAAATCCTGAATTGTAAATTCTGTATCTAATTCTATATCTCTTTTATGTTTCAGTGCTTCCATTATTTCTTCAAAAGGGTCAATATCTTCTTTTGATTCCGGTTTCATTCCCAATACTACACCTCCGTACATTTGTATAAAACGACGATAAGAGTCCCAGGCAAAACGCTCATTTTTTGTTTTATTTGCAATACCTATAACCACCTCATCATTCAACCCTAAATTTAAAACTGTATCCATCATACCGGGCATAGAAACTCTTGCGCCTGAACGCACTGAAATTAATAATGGATTCTCTTTATCCCCATATGTGGTTCCCATTATATTTTCAATATTTTCTATTGCTTTTTCAACATCTTCTTTAATCATGTCTACAACAACTTCTTTTCCCAAGAGGTTATATTCTGTACAAACTTCTGTAGTGATTGTGAATCCGGGAGGAACAGGAATTCCTATTGCACTCATCTCTGCCAAATTAGCTCCTTTACCGCCTAAAAGGTTTTTCATAGTGCTGTTTCCATCAGCCGTTTTATTTCCAAATTTGTATACACTGGTTTTCACTTCTTGTAAGGTCTCCATAATATTAAATTATATGTCTGTTTATTAAAATATGACCTCAAAATTACAAACTATACGCCTTGATTTTAATGACTTAAGTCATGTTATTATGTGATGATTGTTACCGAAATACTATTGGGATTCAAGAAGTTTTAAAATGAAAAAACAACGGTCGACTATTTTAATTAAATGTTTTAGGTTTTCTAAGAAAAATGAAAAATACCTATTAAAGGGTATTTTTTGAAAAGCGTCTTAGGGTTAATTTGCAAAACATAATTAATAACCGATTTTTAATAAATTAAATTCATCATGTGCAAAAAATGTTTATGTTCAATAGTCCCACCAAATGTCTTAAGTGGATTAGCAAAAAATGGTAGCGAAGCTTCTAAAAAAACCTTAGCAGATTTAAAAGGATTAATTCAAAAACGAGAATTGGCATTAGCTTATATCACCAAAAAAGAAAATGCTAAAGGTAATTCTAACAGGTTTATTTATAATTCACAAAACTCTTGGGAGCTTCGAAAAATTCTAGTTAGAAAAGAAGGAGATAAACCCGTATCTGATAGGGATGTAAATAGTATTTATGATATAAGTGGTTTTATGAAAAATTATCTTAAAGAAGTTTTTAACTATGATTCTTTAGATAATAATGGGATGGATTTGATATTTAATGTCCACTATAGGAACAACTATAACAATGCTTTTTGGGATGGAGATGAAATGGCATTTGGAGATGGAGACGGGAATAATTTTATAGGATTTGCCAATTCTATAGATGTCATAGCCCATGAATTAATGCATGGTATCACTCAGTTTATAGCGAATTTGCAATACTACAGTCAATCTGGCTCATTGAACGAACACTTTTCAGATGTATTTGGAACAATAATAAAACAAAAAATATTAAATCAAACTCCTCAGAGTGCTGATTGGTTGATTGGTAACGATACAATAGGTCCTAATTTTCCAGGTATAGCCCTAAGATCAATGAGTAACCCTGGAACTGCCAATGATTATGATAGTCAACCAGACCATATGAATAATTACTATAGTGGTAATGAAGATAATCAAGGAGTGCATATAAATTCTGGTATCCCAAATAAAGCATTCTATATAGCTACAATGATACTTGGACTAGAAGTTACAGAATTAATTTGGTTCGAAACTTTAAAGAGACTTTGGGCTACATCAAATTTTCATGATATGTTAGACACAGTGTTAATTGTTACAACTTCGCTCGTGGAAAATGGAAGCATTCCCGAATATTCGATTGAAACTGTAGAAACTGCTTTTTCTGATGTTGGTTTAAAAAAAAAGCCCGCTTAAATCTTAAATATCAAGTAGAAATTATCGGAGGAATTTTTCCCTTGAAAAAAATACTTAAAGGTAATATTTATGATAAAAGCCTAATTAACTCAATAAAACAGGAAAGTTTAATCGATTTGAAGAATATTAAATTAAGAGATGGAATGGAGTATAAAATTACTCTATCCTCAAATAACTACAATAAGAAATTTTTACTAGATGAATCTTGCTTGACAGAAAATTTCAAAAAATTGATTGACATTGCAGAAAAAAATGATAGTAAATAAATATTAATGCACTCAAGTTTTTCTATTTCAATAAAAGGCGATCAAATAATAAAAACACAAAACCATATAAAATCAATTGCTAATCCAAACCTACTTACGAAAATCCATGCAGATTTTCTATTCGGTTTTTATTTGCTAAATTAGATGCTTAACTACACAACTAATATTATATCAACCATCAGGTACAACTAGACCATACCCATGAAAATTGATACTAAACTAAACGACTTACCATTAACGAAATCCAAACCAAGCACATTGGAATTATTGTTTGGAAAAACCGACATTGAGCCATTTTGGGTTGCAGATATGGAATTTGAAATTGCCAAACCGATTCAAGAATCTTTAGTGCAACGGATTTCTAATTCGAGTTTTGGATATGAATACA
>CAYREN010000603.1:0-2854 GCA_964423255.1 uncultured Roseivirgaceae bacterium
TAAAATCTCAATCGGAAGTGCTTCATTTAAAAATCCCTGAATACACAAAAAAACAAGTTAAGGAAGCTAAAATCAATGCAAAAAAAGAATCTGACCATGAATCTTCAACACCGGAGATCAGGGAGGCCATGAAAATATTGAAAACTCAAGAGAGAGAAGGAAAACTGATTGAAGCAGAAGTGCAAGTTTTTGGAATTGGCGATATTGGAATTGTCGCTTTACCGGGAGAAATTTTCGTTGAGTTGGGACTGGATATTAAGGAAAGATCTCCTTTTAAACATACTTTTATCTTGACTCTTTCCAATAATTCAATTGGATATATACCAAACGAACCGGCATTTAAGTATGGTGCTTACGAAGTGGAAGTGAGTGAGATTGCACCTGGGGAAGGAGAGAGGTTAGCTGAATCTTCAGTAAAACTTTTGAAGGAAATTAGAAATGAAATGGATAATGTAATTCTTATAAACAATAAATAGCGATCAGATATGTCAGAGAAATTAGCAATAAACGGTGGATCAAAAGCTGTAAAAAACAGTTTAATTGGATGGCCAAACTTCGATGAAAAAGCAATAAAAGCTGTAGAAGACGTACTCAGATCAGGTAAGGTAAACTACTGGACGGGTACAAAAGGAATGGCTTTTGAGGAAAAATTTGCCGAATGGCAAGGCAGTAAATATGCGATCACAGTAGCTACCGGCACAGCCGCTTTGCATGTTTCTATGGTAGCCATGGGTATTGGACCTGGTGATGAGGTGATTGTACCAAGCTATACTTTTATCGCTTCCGGCTTTTCAATTGTACAGACCGGTGCGATTCCACGCTTTGCAGATGTAAATATTGATGATCACTGCATTAGCATTGCATCTGCAGAAAAACTGGTTAACGAACGAACAAAAGCGATTATGCCGGTACACCTTTATGGCAACATATGTAAAATGGATGAGATCAACGCTTTTGCCAAAAAACATAATCTACTGGTAATTGAAGACAATGCAGAAGCATTTGGAGGTTCGTACAAAGGGAAAAAGACTGGCACCTTAGGAGATATCGCAGGGTGTAGTTTTTGTCAAAATAAAACTTTTACAACTGGTGGTGAAGGAGGTATGGTCACTACTGACAATGAAGAATATGCCTGGATAGCAAGAAGTTTTAGGGATCATGGATATGACGTGAAACAGCGTTTGAGTTTACTGGCACTGGAACAAAAACTACCTTACATACACAATATGATTGGCTGGAATTACCGCATGACGGAAATGCAATCTGCCATAGGACTTGCTGAGTTAGAAAGAATGGACAATTGGAATATGCCATCCAGACATCGAAATGCGCATATTATTATTGATTCTGTCAAAGATCTTCCCCAAATTTTACATATGCCTATTGATACTGAGGAACGTAAAAATGGTTGGTTTACCATGGCATTTTCATTGGATATTGAAAACATGAAGTGTAATATCCAAGAATTTGTGGAAGCCGCAGCAGCAGAAGGAGCAACTGCATGGAAAGTATTTTGGCCTCAATGCCATACGGAAGGTGCTTTCCAAAAACATAACTCCTTTGGAAAAAGTGGTTTCCCATTTACATCTAAAGAATTTACAAACTCTGATAGTGTTGATTATTCCAATGTCGATGTGCCAAATGCAAAATGGCATGAGGCCCATACCTTTACTTGTTTTGCATTTCCTACTTACACGGCAGATGACTGTGAGCAAATCGGACAAGCATTGAGAAAAGTTATTCTTGCATATTCAAAATAACCGGCGTGGCCGGTTTATATTTAACACGTCATATGCGGATGTTAAATGCTTTTGTAAAAAGTAAATCAAAATATACGATAAAATGAAAAAAATAATTAACTGGGGAGTAATTGGGTCAGGTGGTATAGCAAGAAGAAGAACAATCCCTGAAGGAATTATTCCTGCAAAGCATGCCAATCTGGTTGCTGTCTATGGGACCAATGCAGAGACAAATAAAAGCGTTGCAGAAGAGTTTAGTGTAAAAGCATTAAACAGCATCCAGGAATTAATCAATTCGGATATTGATGCAATATATATTGCCTCTCCAGTGGATGCTCACCTCGATCAGGTAATAGAATGTGCAAAAGGTAAGAAGCATATTCTCTGTGAAAAACCCTTGGGATTAAACTTAAGCGAAGCAGAAAAAATGCATCAAGTAGTTTTGAAAGAAGGTGTAAAGCTAGGCACAGGATTTATGATGCGCAGATTAGCACAGCATGTGGCTGCTAAAAAATTAATACAAGAGGGGAAACTTGGTAAACCAGTTTTTGCCCGGGCACAACTCTCCTGTTGGTATCCGCCACTTGATGGTGCTTTTAGGCAAAATCCAGAGAAAGGTGGAGGTGGATCGCTTATGGATATGGGAAGTCATTGTATCGATCTGCTCGAAATGATGTTTGGTGATGTACAAAGCGTTAGTTGCTTTATCAATAACAATGTTCAAAACTATGCTTCAGAAGATAGTGCCATTGTTTCTCTAAAATTCAAAAATGGTGCGCTTGGCACTGTCGATTCATATTTTTGTATTCCGGATAACAGCAGTAAAAATTGCCTGGAACTTTATGGGTCTAATGGTAGTATTTTGGCCAAGGGAACTTTGGGGCAAGCCGATGCCGGAGAAATGGTTGCCTTCCTTGAAAATGACGATTCTTCATATAATGCCCAGCAAGAAAGAAGCGCCTCTTCAGGCCTGGAAATAAATCCTACTCCGATCAATACCTATGAATCAGAAATAGAAGATTTTAGCCTTGCCATTCTTGAAAACAGGGATCTCGATATCGACATTCAAAGTGGTATTCGCAATCAAAAAATTATTGCAGCTTGCTATGAATCAG
>CAYREN010000604.1:0-2853 GCA_964423255.1 uncultured Roseivirgaceae bacterium
ATTTGAATAAGCCAGGGCAAAGCACTGACAGCAGCTATATCTGGATTAAATACAAATATAGAATTCAAATACGGGGTGAGCACGCTAGCAAACCATGAAGATCCCCACCTTAAATAATATGCCACACCAAGCCCAGAGATCACCTGTACCAGCAATACAACATAAACCACCATATCCATATTGTTGGAAACAACCAGCAATTTTTTTGAAGTCAGCCTTCTTTTGATCAGCATAAAAAGACCAAAGAGTACGGACAGGCCAAAAACAAATGATGTCCCTTCTAATATCAGTAGTCTGACCGGCGATCCATTCCAAAGTATAATTGAGCTGGGGAAAAGAAAAGCAATTAGATGCCCGGTAAATAATACCAATAACCCCCAGTGGAAAGGCTGGGAACCCCAGAACAATTGTTTTCCTTCTAAAAATTGAGAGGATAATGAAGAAACCTTAAATCCAGTGTCTCTATACCTCATTATACTTCCGAAAAGAAAAATCAGTATGGATAAATATGGAAATATGGTAAACAAAAATATTTGCAAGGCTCTATTTTGATTAATAAGGCCTATTGCCAATAAATACACAATTACTAAAGACAAAATAATCATTAAGGCAAAAATCAAATTGTGGTTTTTCTTTATGACAAATATCGAATAACCCAATTGGGTTGAAAGCTTTTTCGTCAGGTAGAATATCCAGATCAATATGATGACAATAAAAACGAAAAGTCCTATTATGATGTAAAACATAAACATGAAATTATCGCTTAAGACCAGTTGATCGTTTTGAGATATGGTGCTGGCGCCAACGCTTGTTGTGGCAGTTCCATTATCTCCGGCTTGTTCTCCTGCTATGTCTATATAAGCCAATATTAATTTAATTTCATCATCACTATACATTTCATAAGGCAACATCAGCGTCTTGTTGTACTCCTCATATATTGCAATCGCATCCGGATCCCCACTTTCTATCAGCTTTTGAGAGTTCCTTATCCAATTAATCAACCATTCCTCCGAGCGCTTCTCGTTTATTCCTTTCAGTCCCGGGCCAACCATTTTTTGATCATCTGTCCGGTGGCATACCGCACAATTTTGTTTGAATATATCTTCCCCTGAGTTCTGAGCATTGGAAAAGTAAAATGAAAACAAGAAAGTTACTAATAGAAATATTGTATATATCCATTGACGATTTGCTCTTTTCACTATTTGTAGATCTAACATATTCGTATTCTTTTTTCAAATATTATAATCACACTCATGCTAATTGCTGACTTTGATGTCGGAAGTTACTGGGATTGAACAAGTACCACAATTTGGCAGAAAATTTGTGCCAAACGTTGTCACTACTTCGGGGGCCTCAAACTGCACCTCCTGAAAATCCTTTTCCAATACCAATAAGAGAGCTTTCAAAGCATTGAAATAAATATTTCCATATTGAATATCTTGCTGGATCAACACTCTGTGTTTTTTCTTTAGAATTTTCCTTTTCAATTCCATCCGTTCGAGGTCAAACTCTTTTAGCATATTATTAAGAGCCGGTATCAATACCTTTACTGCCAATTCATCTATAAACTCCTTATCATTTGTTTTTGTCATCATCATGAGTACATTGGCAAGATTGTCCGGCAATTCTTCACCACAATCATTATTGGCTTTTCGCTGCTCTTCTTTCATGTGGACCATAAATTCACCTCTTTTGTAGTCCTCTCCAAATATCACATAACCAATATCCAGATAACAAATGGCTTGAATATGAAATGTTTTTCCGAAAATTTCTTCAATATTTTCTACTGATTCGGCATTGATGTAATCCACAAAACGTTGTATTTCATTTGCAGCATCAGGGTATTTTTTCTGCAATAACGACATACATTGGTTCACCCGATCCTGATATCCTTTTACCGGATACCGGAATAGCTCAGAAAATAAGCGATATGGAGTTTTATCCTTCATTTTTTTATAACCCTCGTGAAGGTCTTTCTTTAAATCCGAATCCAGTTTCGCCTTTAGCATCTGCTGTTGCTTCGAGCATTTCGATTGACTCTTCTCGATGAGCAGGTGGTATTACAAATCGTTCTTCAAAAGTTGCCAGTGAGGTTAGTCTGAAAATACTATCAGCTTCATCTCCTGTCATATTTACTTGTTTCATGGCATCTTGAATTTCTTTTTCATTTAAGTCTCCTACCGTTTCAGCTCTTCTGTGAATTTTAACTGCCAAAAGTTTTTTAAGCACATTGCGGACCTTATCTTCATCTCCTGCAGAAAACAAGGAAGCTAGATACTTCATGGGAAGTCTTGACTTCTCAATCCCTGCCCACAGCGAGTCTGAAGTACTTTCATATAATCCTTCACTATCCACACTGGCCATAGCAGGCAACATCGGTGGTACGTAAAACAAATTAGGAAGTGTTCTGAACTCAGGGTGTAATGGCAAGGCAATTTTCCATTCCTTTACGAATTTATAGACCGGAGATTTTTGAGCTGAATCAATAGTAGAATCAGCAATCCCATTGGCACGGGCACTTTTTATAACCGCAGGATCGAAAGGATCCATGTAAATATTCATTTGACTATCAATCAGGTCTTTATCTGAAGCATTGGCAACTGCATGAATTTTATCTGCATCATAAAGCATCACTCCAAGGTACCTGATCCTTCCAACACACGAATGCATGCAAGCTGGTGCCTGACCGGTTTCTAAGCGTGGATAGCACAAGATGCATTTTTCAGATTTCCCTGTATTCCAGTTAAAATAGCTTTTTTTGTAGGGACAGGCTGTTATACACATTCTCCATGCACGGCATCTGTCCTGATTGATTAGCACTACACCATCTTCACCTCTTTTATACAATGCTCC
>CAYREN010000605.1:0-2848 GCA_964423255.1 uncultured Roseivirgaceae bacterium
TTTCTCCAAAAGATATTCAAGCTGTATTGATGGGTGGACATGGTGACACCATGGTTCCTCTTCCAAGATATACAACTATTGCAGGTATCCCAGTTACCGAATTGATTGATAAAGAATCTTTGGACGCCATTGTTCAACGTACCAAAACCGGTGGTGGTGAATTAGTAAAACTTATGGGAACCTCTGCCTGGTATGCTCCCGGTGCAGCAGCAGCTCAAATGGCTGAAGCAATCGTCAGAGACCAGAAAAGGATATTCCCGGTTTGTATGCAACTTGACGGAGAGTACGGCATCAGCAATTGTTACCTCGGCACTCCTGTTATCTTGGGAAAAGAAGGGATTGAAAAAGTTATCGAATTGGATTTGAATGATGAGGAAATGGCATTATTGAAAACTTCTGAAGGTCACGTTAGAGAGGTGATGTCTGTTTTGGATAACATGAAATAGGTAGTAAAAAAATATTTTTATGAACCGGTTGTGGAAATAAGCCGGTTTTTTTATGTCCAATCCAAAAGTTACAGGTGTTTATTTGAATTGCCCTTTCCGTTCGTTGTCAACAATTCAAAATCAATTAGATGAAACGATTTTGAAAAGAGCTATCAAGAATTAATTATTAGGAAAATGATTAATTTTGCCAACTATGAAAAAAGTGGCTTTCTATACTCTGGGTTGTAAACTCAATTTTTCTGAGACTTCTTCTATTGCAAGAATGTTTCAGCAGCACGGATATCAGAAAGTAGCATTCAATGATCCTGCAGATATTATAGTTATCAATACTTGCTCAGTAACTGAAAATGCAGATAAAAAATGCAGGCAGGTAGTGAAAGAAGCAAATAAAATCAGCACAGATCCATTTATTATTATTATTGGGTGTTATGCCCAACTTAAGCCGCAAGAAATTGCCGATATTCCCGGAGTTGATGCAGTATTGGGAGCATCAGAAAAATTTCGACTTTTAGAGCTGCTCGATGGATTTGAAAAGCACCCCAAAACCCAGGTCTATGCTCAAGATATCTCAGAAGCAACAACCTTCAATAATGCATATTCACTCAACGACCGAACGAGAACATTCTTAAAAGTCCAGGATGGATGTGACTATTCTTGTTCGTTTTGCACAATTCCTTTGGCAAGAGGAAGTAGCCGAAGCGATACTATTGAAAATATTGTGAAATCTGCAAAAATCATCGCTCAAAATAATGTCCGGGAAATTGTACTCACCGGAGTTAATACTGGTGATTTTGGAATTAGAGATGGAGTCAGAAAAGAAAAATTTATTGATCTGATAAAAGAACTGGATTTGATTGATGGGATAGAAAGAATTAGAATTTCATCTATCGAACCTAATTTGCTTACTAAAGAGATCATAGAATTTGTCTCTATTTCAAACAAATTTGCACATCATTTTCATATTCCGTTGCAATCGGGTAGCAATAGTATCTTAAAATCCATGAAACGGAGATACCTGAAGGATTTGTATGAAGATCGGATAGAACTGATCAAGCAAACAATGCTTGATTGTTGTATTGGTGTAGATGTTATTGTCGGTTTCCCTGGAGAAACTGAAGATGAGTTCCTCGAAACTTATAATTTTTTGAACGAACTGGACATATCTTATCTCCACGTTTTTACCTATTCAGAAAGGCCAAATACGCAAGCCATACATATGGGAAATACCATCTCTCAAAAAGAAAGGAGTAAAAGATCAAAAATGCTACGATCGTTATCTGAAAAGAAAAGGAGATTTTTTTATGGGCAATTTGTTGATAGTACGATGACTGTCCTTTTTGAAAAGGATATTGAAGGGGGTAAAATTCATGGATTCACCAGCAATTATATTCGTGTAGCAATTGATTTTGTCCCTGAATTTATAAATGAGATAAAGGAAGTGGTTCTTTCAGAAGTAAATGCAAATGGGATTATGAATGGTGAATTGCTAAATTCATTTGTCTGATCATTTTTTTACAAATTTTTCTTCTCTGTTATCAACGTAAAGAAAATATAATCCTGCTTTCAAATAATTCAAATCTATTTCTTTCCCGGAACCGTTGGCGACGTGGTTTCCAAATGAATCGACAACAGAATATTCTGATGCTCTGGAAAGTGTGATTTTATCCACTACCATGGTTGGAAAAAAACTAATAGGTTCTACATCATTGAAATAAGTTAAAATTCCGCTAAAGAATATTTTCCCGTCACTCTGCACATACTTTATCCTGTATTTATTATCGAATGAATGATGGATGGGTTTTACATTATATTGGTTAGAATCAAACGAGCCTTTACCGGATATTGTCTGGGCATTTATCCAACTTTTATTTCGATAGTGCTCAAGGTAAAACTTGCCATTTGGCAATTCGCCGATGGTCGTCCATTGAATTGAAATTGCATCGGCGTTTTGACCGAGAAATTGAAATTTACTTTTGCTCCTCACTACTTGTGGGTTGATAATCTTCGGCCTGCATCCTTCTTTATGGACAATTTTGATAAATACAGGATCGCCGATTTTCAATTTAGACAGATTAATTTCAAAAGCAGATGTTTTTGGTGCGCTGTTAACCAATCGTTCGTTTAAATAAACCTCAGATGTACAAAAGTTTACCTTATCTTTAGATAGTGGATTTTGTACATATATATTCTTTCCCTGATATTCTCCAGTAACTGTGTACTCAATATCTTGTGATTGCACAGCAATCGAGAAAAAAAGAATTAATAAAATAACGAAGTATTTCAAGTCAAGTAAAATTCCATTGTTTGCATATTATCAACCTGCAAAAATGTCTATTTCTCATTTAGAAACCAAAATCTATTAATTATCAGCTTTGACTAATTCTAATAATTCAATGTTATAT
>CAYREN010000606.1:0-2848 GCA_964423255.1 uncultured Roseivirgaceae bacterium
ACATACTTAAAACGATGTTGGTATTTGTTTAAAACATCAATATGATCTCGAAACAGCACATTTGTATTGAACAAAAGATCATCAAAATCCATGGCAGAAGCTTTGAAACACCGCTGGCAATAGACTCTGTAGATCTTTCCCATCTGAGGTTTATTGGCTTGCTCATCATCAGTTTGATACGTTGGATTATTATTATACTCCTGCCAAGATACAAGCCTGTTTTTAGCTCCTGAAATTCTATTTAATATCACATTTGGTTTATAAACTTTATCATCCAAATTGAGTTCCTTTACGATTTGCCTTATCAGTGTTTTTGAATCATCGGTGTCGTATATTGAAAAATTACTAGGATACCCAAGTCGGTCTGCCTCAAATCGAAGTATTTTTGCAAATATGGAGTGAAAGGTCCCCATCCATAGATTTCTTGCTTCAGTACCCACAACGCTTTCTATCCGTGTGCGCATTTCGGCAGCAGCTTTGTTTGTAAATGTTAGCGATAAAATACTGAATGGATCAACATCTTTTTCCTGAATCAAATAAGCTATTCTATAAGTGAGTACACGAGTTTTGCCAGACCCCGCTCCAGCAATGACCATGCATGGCCCTTCGGTATTTATAACTGCTTCTCTTTGTGGCTCGTTTAAGCTATCCAAATAATCCATGTGCTATATTTTTCTAAAATTCTATCGATCAGAGATTTTATATTCTGGCTGTATGACTCCAAAAATCTTTATCTCTAGTAAGTCCAGCTCCTTTTCCATTCTTAATTCAGCTCGAAAGTTACAAATATATTCTTGTCAGTTTCAATATAAATCCATTGGGATTAAAAGAATTTCTTTACTTGATCTTACCAACAAAAGAGATTTATTACATGAATATGTATTATTGCATTTGGTTGCCCATGTATATATTATTAATCCTCATCTTTGAGACTTGAATATGAATTTCATACTCAGTATTTGTAAAGTATATGCTCCCCTTATCTAAATAGATGATTGTAATTAACAAAACTGTTCTATCTGATGATATCGCAGACAACTATTTTATATGTGACTTAAATAAATGCAAAGGTGGATGTTGTGTTGAGGGAGACCTCGGGGCCCCTCTGGAAGAAGACGAGCTCCCAATTTTAGAAGAAGTTTACGAGCAAGTCAAACCATACTTATCTTCTGAAAGCATTGAAGCAATAGAAACACAAGGGAAATACATATTTGATGAGGAAGGTGAATATTCCACACCTACTATCAATGGAAAAGAATGTGCCTACGCAGTCTACGACGATAGAGGCATATTGAAATGTGGAATAGAAAAAGCTTATCAAGATGGTAAGTCGATATTCAGAAAACCCATATCGTGCCATTTGTACCCCATTCGAGTAACAAAATATGACAACTATCATGCGTTAAATTATGATAGATGGGAAATATGCCTGCCTGCTTGTGAATTGGGCAGAAAAACGAAGCTCCCACTTTATAAATTTCTGAAAGATCCACTGATCAGAAAATTTGGGAAAGAATGGTATGACAAACTTGTCAATACCCTAGAACAACCCAAAGTGGCACTAAAGAAGGATAACTAAGGAATAAATTTTAGGTCATTTTATTTGTCAAGTATAATTATCAGGCCAGTTTATATCATAACAATATTCTCTTATTTTATTAATTTTCATTTCTATACTTATTGGTATTATTAAGTTGAGGCATTTTAAAAATATCTTTACTTATGATGCTTTTCTAATTAATAATTATTGTTCTTCCAAAATGCTTTAGTGGGAATTTATACTATTCTAAGAAGTCATTTATGAATCTTATTCTCCATAAAAAAGAATCTCTTAAAAAACATTAACTTTGACGCTATTTATTTAAAACTGATAAGATAATTCATCTGTAAATGATAAAGTTAAAATCAAGAGAAGAAATAGAATTGATGCGACAAAGTGCTCAGTTAGTCTCTAAAACTTTGGGAATGTTAGCAACTGAAATCAAACCCGGGGTTGCCACACTTTATCTAGATAAATTGGCTGAAAATTTCATAAGGGACCATCAGGCTGTACCTGGATTTTTAGGATTATATAATTTTCCAAATACATTATGCATGAGCTTAAATGAACAAGTTGTTCATGGAATTCCAAATAACAAACCATTGCTTGAAGGGGATATTATTTCGGTTGATTGTGGCGTTCTGAAAAATGGATATTATGGCGACCATGCATATACATTCGCTGTAGGAGAAATTGATTCTGAAATACAGCAATTAATGGATGTCACAAAAGAAAGTCTATATCTAGGCATTGATCAAATGATTGCTGGAAATAGAATTGGAGATATAAGTTTTGCGATTCAGAAATACACCGAAAATCTTGGTTATGGTGTAGTGCGGGAATTAGTCGGTCACGGACTTGGAAAAAAAATGCATGAATCTCCGGAAGTGCCCAACTATGGAAAAAGAGGCCGGGGGCCAAAAATAAAAAACGGTTTAGTGCTTGCCATTGAGCCCATGATCAATCTTGGTACAAAAAAAATAAAGCAATTGAGCGACGGCTGGACAATCGTTACCGCAGATGGTAAACCTTCCGTTCATTTCGAGCACAATGTTGCTGTGATTGATGGCAAACCTGAAATTCTTTCTACATTTGACTATATTGAAAAAGTACTTGTTAAAGTTTGATTAAAACCATTTTCTCTTGAATTTTTGTAGCAATTGCGGAAGCAACGAAATAAATCTAAAAGTCCCTGAAGGAGATACATATACCCGCTTTGTCTGTAATAATTGCAATAGGATTTATTATCAAAACCCAAGAATAATTGTCGGTTGTCTTCCTTTCTCGGGAGATAAGATCATGCTTTGC
>CAYREN010000607.1:0-2845 GCA_964423255.1 uncultured Roseivirgaceae bacterium
AAGGCTACAGATCTACTTTGGGTCTTTTCAATTTAAGTCAAGTTTACAAGAGTTAACCAGATCACGTACTTTAGTTACCGAGCCGATAACTTAAAATTTATATGTCCATTTAATGAAGATATTTTAGATTGTTGAGATGCAAATCTTCAATTAAAAAATCATTCAAAATACTGAGATTAGTCCTTTCCTTTATACATCATATTTGGTAGCTTGCACCCACATTTTTTAAACATTTCATCAACTTTTAATAAAAAAATATTATGAAAATTACAGTTGTAGGAGCAGGAAATGTCGGTGCAACTTGCGCAGATGTTTTGGCCACAAGAGAAATTGCAAATGAAGTTGTTGTTGTTGACATCAAAGAGGGATTAGCCGAAGGGAAATCGCTGGATATTTGGCAGAAATCGCCAATAAATTTATATGATACCAGAACAGTAGGTGCTACTAATGATTATACCAAGACTGCAGGATCGGAAGTCGTGATCATTACCTCTGGCTTACCAAGAAAACCGGGTATGAGTAGAGACGATTTAATACAAACCAATGCAGGTATTGTTAAATCTGTTACTGAAAATGTAATCCAGCACTCTCCGGATGCCATCATCATCATCGTTTCAAACCCTTTGGATGTGATGACTTATCAGGCACACCTTGTTTCCAAAGCACCAAGAACTAGAGTGATGGGCATGGCCGGCATTCTTGATACTGCAAGATATAGGGCTTTTTTAGCGGAGGCTTTAAATGTTTCTCCAAAAGACATTCAGGCTGTATTGATGGGAGGACATGGTGATACCATGGTGCCACTTCCAAGATATACAACTGTTGCAGGTATCCCTGTTACAGAATTGATAGATAAGGAGTCTTTAGAGGCAATTGTTCAGCGTACCAAAACTGGTGGTGGTGAATTAGTGAAGCTAATGGGAACTTCTGCATGGTATGCTCCCGGAGCAGCAGCAGCTCAAATGGCTGAAGCGATTGTCAGAGACCAGAGGAGGATATTCCCGGTTTGTATGCAACTTGATGGTGAGTATGGTATCGAAAATTGTTACCTCGGCACACCAGTAATTTTAGGTAAAAATGGCATTGAAAAAGTTATCGAGTTGGACTTAAACGATGAGGAAATGGCATTGTTAAAAACTTCAGCAGGTCACGTTAGAGAAGTGATGGCTGTGTTGGATAACATGAAATAAGCACTACAAAAAATTCTTTTAAAACCGGTTTATGGAAATAAATCGGTTTTTTTATGCCTCCCAATATTACTTTCAATTCGACTTTTGTTGAATTCGAAATGTTACTCCAAACTCTTCGTTCATTATATCAATAAATATATAGACCATCTTTGTGTGTGCGGCAGAATTGCATTTATCAGGAATAAATTATTAAGAAAATGATTAATATTGCAGGCTATGAAAAAAGTGGCCTTCTATACGCTGGGTTGTAAACTCAATTTTTCTGAAACTTCCTCAATTGCAAGGATGTTTCAGCAGCATGGATATCAGAAAGTAGCATTCGATGATCCTACCGACATTGTAGTAATAAATACTTGCTCGGTAACAGAAAATGCTGATAAAAAATGTAGGCAGGTAGTAAAAGAAGCTCAAAAAAATAGTGTTGATCCGTACATTATCATCATTGGGTGCTATGCCCAACTCAAGCCACAAGAAATAGCAGAAATTCCAGGAGTGGACGCCGTGTTGGGTGCATCAGAAAAATTTAGACTTTTAGAGTTATTGGATGGATTTGAAAAACACCCAAAAACACAAGTTTACTCACAAGACATCGCAGAAGCAACTACATTCAACAATGCCTATTCGCTCAATGACCGAACCAGAACCTTCCTAAAAGTCCAGGACGGATGCGACTATTCTTGTTCGTTTTGTACAATCCCATTGGCAAGAGGAGGTAGTCGAAGCGATACCATTGAAAATATTTTGGCAGCTGCCAAAATCATCGCTAAAAATGATGTTAGAGAAATTGTACTCACAGGTGTAAATACCGGCGATTTCGGCATTATAAATGGTGTTAGAAAAGAAAAGTTCATCGACTTGATAAAAGAGCTGGACTTAATTGATGGAATAGAAAGAATTAGAATTTCGTCAATTGAACCCAATTTGCTCACCACAGAAATCATAGAATTTGTTGCTGCTTCAAATAAATTTGCACACCACTTTCATATTCCATTGCAATCGGGTAGCAATCGTATTTTGAAATCCATGAAACGAAGATACCTGAAGGAGTTGTATGCAGAGCGAATTAAACTGATCAAGCAAACGATGCCTGATTGTTGCATTGGTGTAGATGTCATTGTTGGTTTTCCGGGAGAAACAGAAAAAGACTTCCTTGAAACTTACAATTTTTTGAACGAGCTGGATGTATCCTATCTCCATGTTTTTACTTATTCAGAAAGGCCCAATACCCAAGCCATCAGTATGGAAAATAACGTCCCTCAAAAAGAAAGGGGTAAAAGATCAAAAATGCTCCGTTCGCTCTCTGAAAAGAAGAGGAGATTTTTTTATGGACAGTTTTTGGGAGAATCAATGCGTGTCCTATTCGAAAAAGATATTGAAGGAGGTAAAATTCATGGATTTACCGGTAATTATATCCGCGTGGCAGTTGATTTTATTCCTGAATATATAAATGAAGTGAAGGAGGTAGAACTTTCTGAGGTGAATGCAAGCGGCATTATGAAAGGTGAATTACTAAATTCCTTTGCCTGATTATTTCTTCACAAATTTTTCTTCCCTATTGTCGATATATAAAAAGTATAACCCCGCTTTCAAGTTATCAAGATCTATTTCTTTTCCGGTACCGTTGGCAATATGGTTTCCAAATGAATCGACAACAG
>CAYREN010000608.1:0-2839 GCA_964423255.1 uncultured Roseivirgaceae bacterium
AGATGAAAATTGGACTGGTTGGTTGTGGTTGGTATGGAATGGTTATAACAAAAGCGGCACTAAAAGTAGGTGGTGTTGAAGTGATTGGAATTTGTGATGTGGACTCAAATCATCTTATGCAAAGTGCTGATGAATTGGAAAAGCTGCAAGGTCCGAGGCCGAAAGAATTCAAAGATTACCAAGACCTGATTGATCAGAAAGGTCTTGAAACACTATTTATTGGTACACCACCACATTGGCATGCATTGCAGTTCATAGCTGCATGTGAAAAGGGGTTAGATATTTATTGTGAAAAACCTTTGGCATATGACTTAAATGAAGGATTGGCCATGATAAAGGCAGCCGAAAAAGCTGGTAACATTGTGCAAATAGGATTTCAGAGAAGACAAAGTGAAGCTTTCAAAAAAACCAGGGAAATTATTGAAAATGGAACAGCAGGAAAGATTAATCAGATACAAGCTCAAATACATTACAACCCAGGTATTATAGATACATCTATTCAATCTCCACCACCGGCTTTAGATTGGGAAGCCTGGTGTGGTCCAGCTCCAAAATTAGATTTTAGACCAAGCATAGGACATAAAGCATGGAGACTAGAAAAGGAGTATGGCAATGGTCATTTGGTAGACTGGGGAATTCATCATATTGATATTATTCGCCATATCATGGGACTTGAGATGCCTTTGGAGATCAAATCAGTTGGAGGAATTAATGAGCTAAAAGGGAAAATCACGACTCCCGACACCCTAAATTCAATGATAAAATTTGATGGTATTCCATTATTTTGGCAACATAGATTGTGGGGCACAGGAGGTATTGATAAATCATACAATAACGGTATTTTCTTCTATGGTGAAAAAGCAACAATTTTTGCTACTGACAGAAAAGTAGTGATCTTACCTAATGGAAAGGGACAGCAACAAGAGATGCGTGAAATCCCAACAGATGGTATGCAGGAAAAACATGTCTCGAATTTTCTACAGGCTGTAAAAAATAAAAACAAGAATTTAATTGATTGCCCAATCGAAGATGCTTTTCAATCTACTGCCACAGTACAACTGGCAATGATATCCTATTATACCGATTCTGAGGTGAGGTATGACATGGAGAAAAATAAGGTTTTGGGAAATGATAAAACTTCCAAATTATTGGCAAGAGCATATCGGGGAAAATATAAAAGACCTGTTTAACCTGAACCAAATAATGCTATAGCAGTTGATATATATAGAATTAGTATTAACCGTTGATTAACCATGAAAATATTATTTTATTCTCTATTAATTACAACAGTAATGCAAGGTTGTATTGGAATAGATATCGTTGATGATTTTGTTGAAGCCAGGGTTAAAATTGATAATCCCATTTCAAGTTTAAAGGTAAAAAATACTTACTTATTTAAAGCTACCTATTTGAACAATGTTGGCTCACCCGAATCCGCTATGTTTCAGTGGGAAAGCTCCAATGAAAATGTTCTACAAATTGATAATGAAGGGAATGCCATTGGAGTAGCTCAAGGAGAATCAACTGTAAGTGTTACAGCAAATGGTATTTCAAATTCATTGATATTATTAGTTAGTGACACAACGATTGGGATGTTGAATGAACGTACTGCCGAGTTGAAATCTTCCAGTTCTTATCCTCTTACCGGTAATGCGCTGTTAAAAAAATCCGGAAATAATCTGACGCTTGAATTTGATGCGAGTTTCAATACTACCTCGGCACTTCCAGGATTGTATGTATATCTTTCTAATAATGTGAAATCCATTAGCAAAGCCTATGAGGTTGGAAGCGTAACAGAGTTTAGCGGATCGCAATCCTATATTATTTCTAAAGACATCAAACTTTACCAGTACAATTATGTACTTTTCTTTTGCAAACCTTTTTTAGTTCCGGTCGGTGATGGAGAGTTAAACCCATAAAATAGCTATGAAAAATGTAATACTCTCTATACTATTTACATGTTCCTCGGTTTATACTATTGCAGGTGACGGCTGGGTACAAGCAAAAAATAGTGGTTATTTCAAAATTAACCAATGGTGGTTAATCTCAGATCAACACTTTACCAACACCGGTGATTTGGATCCAAATCAAACCCGTGCCACCCATATTACCAGCATTTATGGAGAATATGGAATTTCAGATAAATTTACTGCAATTCTCTATTTTCCATTTTTCACACGTAGCCTTTCGTTTGATCAGAAGTCTTCCACTACTGGAGAAATTATTCAGGAAGGAGAAGCTATTAATTCAGTTGGCGATACCGAGTTGACCATAAAGTATGGGTTAGTTCAGAACGATAATATTGTACTAAGTACATCTTATACTTTGGGGCTTCCTTTTGGAGTTACTGACGGGGGCTCAGATGGTTCATTACAAACGGGCATTGGTGAGTTTTACCAAATGCTTCGCCTGGATATTAGCAAATCATTTACTATAGGAAATTCGTTTCCGTTTGCATCAGTTTATGGTGCGTTTAACTACCGGACAAAAAACTTTTCCAATGAATTAAGATATGGATTTAAGGCTGGAGTCGAACTAAAGAATTGGTTATTTATAATTAATACTTTTGGGGTTTATTCATTTAAAAATGTTGAGAATAATTTTGGAAACAGCGGCACAAGTATTTTTGGGAACAACGCTGAGTATTTTAGTATTTCTCCAGAGATTGCCTATCAATTCTCTGACAAGATTGGAATTACCGCCAATATTGCGATGCCAATATGGGGGAAACTGATATTAGCTGCACCTTCCTACTCTGTTGGAGTTTTCTTAGTTCCCTGATAAAATTCAACCATCCAGTTGATGCCTAATAGCTCCAAAAGACCAGGCTGTTTCTTTT
>CAYREN010000609.1:0-2834 GCA_964423255.1 uncultured Roseivirgaceae bacterium
TAAAATTGGCTTTTTACTTTCATCTAATATGATTTTTTGAGTTAATGGCCCGTAAACACATCCTGTCGAAAGGTTCTGTGCTCTGACATAATATTTCCCTGCCGGTATAACATTTGAATTACCCAGTCCATCATCAAAAAATCCGGTAGCTTGATTAAATGTCCCATATGAAGCAGGGCTCAGATTTAGGTCACTTTCAAATAATTGTGCTCCATAAACTGCGTAGGCAGCACTTTCAGATGTAGTATTATTTGTAAAAGGGTCAAACTCAAAAATATTATTAATTTCTAATGATCCATTTGGAGCACAAATTGTTTGCGGAATTGCTGTCAATTGGGGATCTAATAAATATACAGATGTTGCTTGGTGAAGTAATGTATATTCCTTGGTAGCAGAGCAACCCTTATTTACTCCCGAAGTATCATTAATTTCAATAACATACAATTGGGAAGAATTATTCGCAGAAAGCCCTGAGGCAATAAAAGGATTGAGCGCATTTGAAACCACAGTACCACCAACATTTCCTTGATACCATGTAAATTGATATAAATTAGTATTCTGACTTCCTGAAGCGGTTGCTTCGAGCTCTCCATCAGCAAGCAATGGATCGCATGCATAATCCGGCTTATTTAATGCTATAGATATCACCGGATCCAATGATGCATCGTCAATTGTAATTTGTTTTGTTTCCGTAAAACATTTAGTGATATCATTTTGAGCCTGCACATAATAATTGCCTGGTGCAAGTGAGGTCCAAGGTGTAGCATTGTTGTTAGATGATTGAATTACTAAGTTCTCATCAAATAGAGTAAAATTGATGTAAACTCCTGGTGTACCACCGATACTGATACCATTCTCTTCGATATCTGAAATATTTATAGTTCCATCAAAGGGAGCACAATTATTATTTGGCGTAGATACTGAAACTATATTTAATTCATTAAGTTCTTTTGGCACTATAACTAAGGAATCCTGAATACAACCTAGTCCATCAATTCCAGGTAAGTTAGCTGTAATCTCTGCTTCCAAAGTATATGGTCCGGAATATAAGTTGGCAGAAGTAGGATTTGAATTTGAAATAAAAGCTAAGCTTGTATCTGTGCCCAAATACCATTCATAATTAATACTTGCTGGAGGCAATGTAGTCTCCTGTAGCTGCCCGGTTCCTGAACCTCCCACGCAAGATTGGTCAGGGGTAATCGCAAATACGAATGAAGGAAAACTAAAATTAAGATCAATTTTAGTCGTAATAGGATCGCCAAAGCATCTTGAGCCAACCTTCTCCTGGGCAACAATAGTATAAATTCCAGGTTCCAAATCATTAGTAAATACCACTGGATCATTTAAAGGATCTCCAATAGTTCCACCATCAATATAGCGATATTCCCCATCTCCAGGGCTATTCCATGAAGGATCAAATACTGATCCTGCAAACATGATATAATTGTAATCACTGTGGTCTTTACCGAATCCAAATGTTCCCGCTTGAACATCTACACTTAATCTACCATTTCCAGGATTGCATTGTGTAGAGGCAGTTGGGTTGTCGTTAATTAAAACAGGTGTAACATCAGCAGGTACATAAAAGGTTGTATCTTTTTCACACTGTGTATCCCTATCCTTTACCTTTACAGTATAATAAACTGCTGACAGGTTATTGGCTTCCTTTTTCCATAAAGTGGTATCTGCGGGGTCAAAGGTAGGGCTTATAGGATTAGACAAACCTACTCCCAAATACCAGGAAAAATCAAATCCTGGCCCCAGTGGATTCTTGTTAGAACCATCTTTAGATTCAGCTAAAATTTCAACTTCCCCATCATTTCCGATACAACTGGCTGGCTTTTTAGTAATTGTAGCAGTTATTATAATATCTGGAGCATCAGTTAATTTTGAGATTATTGGATCTGATTGACACTTCGTGAAATCATCAATAACATATGCATTCCAATCACCAGATGCCAGACCTGTAAAAGTCACATTGTCAATACCCGCAGTATTTTGACTATACGAACTAATACCATCCAAATTAAATGTATATGATCTAGGATTTAGATTTAATGGGGGTTCATTTTCAAATGGAATTACCTGATATGCTAACTCACCATTTTCGACATCACATCTGGTAAGGTTAACTAACGATATATTCTGAATAATTGGATTGCTAGAAGGCGCATCCTGGATGGTCACATATTCGATGCTCGTACATCCTGAAGTGGCATCGGTTATTCGAACTGCATATGTTCCACCCTCTAAATTAAATATAATCGAATCCGTTGGTAAGGCAGGGAGTATTGGATTTCCATTGATATTATCTTCAAACCATTCATAAGTAGAGATGGTAAAGGAATTATTAGGTCTGGAGACGACCAAACTTCCAACCTGAATGTTGATATCACATGAAATATTATTGTATCCTGTTAAACTAAATGTTGGAGGAAGGGAATTGTCTATAATCTCAAATGCGACTGGATCAGAGGGGCAGTTGTAAGCATTATAAGCAATTACCTGATAATTTCCCGCAGGTAATGTTTCATCCGTCAGATCATTATCCGCAATACTACTGCCATTACCTGAAATAACAGGGCCGCCATCCAAATTGGTCCATTCGAAAGTGAATCCGGTAGGAACAGGTGAGATGCCATTTACCTGAACAACGGTCGCTCCACTCATATAAGGTTCTACACAATTATCAACATGGTCTGGCGTAACCACGTCAATTATTGGCTTAATATTTATATTATTAATCACTGAAAGCACTTCATTTGAGCAAGAGGTTGTAGAATTAGTTATAACCAAGGCATAAGTTCCAGCACTTAGTCCAAAAACTTGTGAGC
>CAYREN010000610.1:0-2831 GCA_964423255.1 uncultured Roseivirgaceae bacterium
TTATCATGGCTACGGGCGCGGAAATCACCCCATAATAACGACTTTGAGAAACCCAAGTATTTTCAATCATTGCCAGATCTTCAGGCGACAATGGCTTTTCATCCGTCGTTCTTGCTTGCGGCGTGAGAAGCCGGAAAAGCTTAAGTAATGGATTTGCGGCAAGTGGCTCCTGAAATACGGCACGCCCCCCTTTCTTTAACACACGTTGAATTTCCGCCAAGCTTACTTCCAGATCAAGGTGATGAATAATCCCCCGACCAACAACGAGATCTATGCTTCCATCGGGAATATCAAGATTATGCGCATCCATCACTCTGAAATCATAGTTATCCGAATCATACCCCCCCTCCTTGACCTTATTAAGTAGACTATCAATATAATTCTGGCTAATATCTATACCGCAAACCCATGCCCCCCCTTCCAATAAGCGCAAACTCTGCTCGCCATACCCACAGCCAATATCCAACACCCTGAGACCATGAACATCCTGAAGGCATTTAACAAAGTCGCCTTCAAATCTAAGCATTGTTGGAGAAGAGGTAACATGTGGGAAAATTTTCTTTAATTTATAGCTTTTTATAAGAACATCATCTTCCGTGTGGGCCAACTTTTCACGCTCAACACGTTGACCAATTTTATTTTCTTCATAATTATTCATGTGTTTTTTTCTCTAACATCTTAGTTAAAATCTTCTGCATATATTGCTGCTTTGTGCAATGTAGGCATAAACGCTTTTCTCACCTCATATTCCCTACTCGTAGAAATAAGTTGTGTCACTGATTTGAGCAGAAGCGATGAAGAATTATTCCGTCCAATACATATCATGTGTAGTCATTGCAGCTTTCTCAGGCCCAATAGCGCATCGGTAAAGAGATGTGTCTACCATCAGAAAATACCATCTCAAACCAATCTACAGGTACTACCAAAAGTTCTTTTGGATTTTGCTACAAGACCTTGCTGTTAGTACAAATTGCCCAATATCTGCACCTACAGCAACAATTCAACTATTTATTGATTCTAGTTATATGACAATGCTCTATCTCAGATAGTCACACCATTCAACAATGGGCGAACAAAAAATTTATTTTATCCAAGTAATAATAATTACTTGGATCTTACCATTTCTACCAAAATTAGTGGTTTCTAGTACTAATTAAATTTATAAATTAAAGATACAAGCATAATTGAGGTTAACCTCTTAAATGCACTAAGAATTCTAAAGGGAAGCAGTATATCTAGTACATTTTTTTGAATTTGATATGCTTCTTTCAACGCCAAAAGAGGGTTTTGGTGTGAAAACCCACCGATTGAAAACCTTACTACTGACTCATCTAAATATTGACAATTCACCCCTTTATTGAACAAATCTGCCACAAGAAAATAATCACCAACTAAAATATATTTATCACTATAACTTTTGGAACTCAAAAGTGAGCGTTTAAAAAATGTTGCCTGATGGTTCGCCGGTAGGCCGTGCCAAATATAATTTTCTATACGCTTAGTTGATCGATAAATTATTTTTCTATTTTTAAAAGAAAGATTAGCACCACAAAACAAAACATCAGGTCGAGAACAATTTTGTTGTATATTATCAATTACATTACTTAAAGTATTGTTTGATTCAAAAACATCCCCCGCATTGAGAAAAACAACGAACTCACCTGTACACATGGAAATCCCTTTATTCATGGCATCATAAATACCATTATCTTTTTCTGACAACCATTTCAAAGATTGCATTTCATATTGCTTTATAACATCAAGAGTTCCATCAGTTGAACCACCATCAACAATTATCCATTCAAATCCGTCAAAGTTCTGGGTTGATAATGATTCTCCGGTACATAACAGTCCTTCGGCATCATTATAAACAACTGTAACAATGGAAAAGGAAGGAAAAATAAGATTACTCACTATTAGAATCCATAATAATAAAGATTACCAAAACCATCAGAATACATTTTTATTTTTAACAAAAAACATCATACTATTTTTACTAGTGTTTTTTTTGACATGAAACACAAATGTAACAACAAACAGTATTAACACTAAAAGCACAAAGCTTTCATGACCAAACGAAGCAGCAACTTCAAAATTGCTAATAGTGATGTAGTAAACAACAAGACCCAGGAGCACGTCAAATTTATACTCTGGATATTCTAAATGAAGCCTTAATAATTTTGAAACGACACCTAACAACAAACTATAAAATATAATAAAACCGATAATACCTTGATCAACCAGGTACTGAAGATAGGCATTATGCATGCTGAGATCACCAGGCTCTTCAATCGTCATACCAATATCCAACATGGATTTTAGAACATCATCAGTAACACCCATTGTATAATGACCATACATTCCATACCCTAAAACTAAATTCAATGAGAGCGAATCATACATTGAAAGAGCTGACTGCCAGATTATTAGCCGACCATTAAAATCAGATATCTCATCTGGGTTTCTAGAAATCATCCCCATCAATGAAAACTCTGAAAACATTGGCATAATCAAAAGCATCAAGAACGGTAGAAATGGCGCTAGAATAACAAAAAATCTTAGCCATACTGAATTCACAGCAAGACTTATACGAATAACCATAACAGTTAATAAACTCATGAACAATGCGCCTCGTGAATCGACAGCAAGCACGCTTACCACACCCAAGATAAGCAAGCCATAAGTTAAAAGATTATCTGAACCTCTTGTTTTTTTATCGGTAAATAAAAGCAAACTAACAACAATTGCAGCCCCTGATATTACCCCATAGGAATTCCAACCGTCAGACAAAGCAAAACCGACCCTACTAGACTCAACACCTAAAGCATTCA
>CAYREN010000611.1:0-2816 GCA_964423255.1 uncultured Roseivirgaceae bacterium
AATATCATGAGAAGGTAACTGAAAAAAATTTGGTTTTTATATTATCTTGCCTTTTCAGGCCAATACCATCTGTGCTAAAACACCAATTTTCCTAAACTGGAATATTTGCTATTTATTAGTCGATCAAACATATTTATATTTAATTGAAACTTGATAAAAACAATATGTTTATAAAGGTTGTCAAATAGACTGATTTTAGAGAAATGAATGAATCTAATAAAAAAGTTAACCGAAAGTTAACCGAACATTTTTTTAGAAATGAATATGGAAAAATGGTTTCAGTAATTACCAGGTATATTGGAACTGAAAATGTAGAAACAGCAGAGGATATCGTTCAAGAGACTTTATTAAAAGCTGTAGACCTTTGGCAGCATAACGGATTACCTGAAAATCCACAGGCATGGTTATATACTACTGCAAAAAACCTGACGCTTAATATCTTAAAACGAAAAAAATATCAAAAAGAATTTAAGACGCATACAATAAATAACGAACCTCATTTCATAGAAATTGAAAATATCCAGATATCTGAAGAATCAATATTGGACGAACAATTAAAAATGATGTTCGTTTGCTGCCATCCTTCGATTTCAGAAAATTCGCAAATAGCGTTAATACTAAAAATTCTTTGTGGATTTAGCATTTCTGAAATTGCCAATGCGTTTTTCTCAACAAATGAAACCATTAGCAAACGATTGGTTCGAGGGCGTCAACAGCTGCGCAAAAACAAGGTAAATTATGAATTGCCAAATAATGTGAATGAGAAAATCACCATAATTCTTAAAACCATTTACTTACTTTTCAATGAAGGCTACAGTCCATCAAATATAAATGAACTTATACGGTATGACCTATGTCTTGAGGCAATTCGATTGACAAAAATATTGGCTAATAGTAAGACTATCGATATGAAGGCAGATTGCTACGCTTTGCTAGGTTTAATGTATTTAAATGCTTCGCGATTTGAAGCGCGAATAAATAATGCCAATGCCATAATAGAAATGGGCAAACAGAACAGGCAGAATTGGAGTCAGGAATTAATAAATCGAGGAGTTCATTATTTAAATCTGGGGAGCAAAGAAAATAGCGTTTCCATATACCACATTTTAGCTGCTATTTCTGCAAATCATTGCATTGCCAAAAGATTCGAAGATACAAACTGGAACGAGATACTTTCTCTTTACGATAAACTCATATTGCTGGAGGATTCTCCAATTGCTCGGTTAAACAGAAGTGTTGTACTATCAAAAGTAAAAGGAAATAGAAAGGCAATTTCAGAATTACAGCACCTTGAATCATTATCAGACATTGGAAATCACTACCTCTTCCACTCAACCATAGCGGAATTCTATTTATTAGAAAACGAGACACTCTTGGCTGTCAATCACATTAAAAAAGCTATCTCTAAGGCTCAAAATAAAAGAGACATTGAATTTTTAAATAATAAATTGGAAAATATTGTCCCTATTCTATAATCTCAATTGTCTGAAAGGTAAATATTCATTATAACTAAAAAAAATTATGAACGAATTCATGTTATTCATCAGAAGTGAAGAAGAGCCAAAGGCAAATTTTTCACCTGAACAATTACAACTACATGTTGAAAAAATTGGAGGTTATATTAAAAAATTGGTTGACGAGGGGAAAATGAAATCTGCCCAACCTTTAGAAATGGAAGGGCGAATGCTCTCTTATCAAAACGGTAAGATTGTGGATGGTCCGTTTAATGAGACAAAAGAAGTTATTTCGGGTTATTATCATCTTTTGGCTAAAGATCTGGATGAGGCAATTGAAATTGCAAAACAAGATCCAAGATTTGAGGAGGGTATTTGGAGGATAGAGGTTAGACCAATTAAAAAAGTAGATGGGATAAATTAATAATTGTAGTCCTCGATTTAGCAATTTGGATTGCCCTTACCGGCAAGCCTACCTTGATTGAATAATATTAGCCTATCCATCATGAAACTCAATATTGCAAATATTATGTAGATTTTAACAGATATCAAACACGCTGTTTAATCTAATCATCTACCTATTATTATTGACTTCTATCAAAATATTCAACATCTATGCAGGAGACGAAAACTCAAAACAGCGTGCACTATCAATATTTTTTTCCGGAACGTTTTTAAAGCCCAGTAACCTAAACCATGCTATTTGTTTTGGATGATTTGAAGCAGAATATAATATACATTTACTGTCCTTGTAAATAGAAGCTTGTTTTCTTAAAATCTTGCGCATATCAAGGGTCACCATAATGGCATATTCTTCCATGTATTTGCTTGCAAAATAGAATGATTCATAAACCTTATCCTCAACTCTGTAGCAACCCAATATTCCAATAGGATTATTTTCATTGGTTCTCCAAATGTTAGCAAACCCATCTCGCTTGGATAAATCAAGGCGTTTAGTGATATATTGAAAAATCCTTTCTAAATCATTATTGTCTTGTAATTCCCACTCATCTTTTGATATTTGCCAAGGATTTTCAAGAACGTATAAAATATCTGATGGAAGAATTTCTTCTGATGAGTATGGCATTGATTGATGAGAGATAATTAAAAATTAATACGGTTTTCAGGGATAATGACCATATCTTTAACTTGCTAAAGTTTGGCTTGGCAAATTCCAATATTCACATTCATTGGTTTTATTATTATCCAAAAATAAATTTGAAAATTGAGCCTAAAATGCTTTTTCCTGCACCTTCCATACCATCTTGCACACCTTTAGCAAGTTTCTTATCTACTTGTCCGGCTTTATTAATCTTATCCATATCCATTTTCTCACCATTAATTCCCTTGGTGACTTCATCC
>CAYREN010000612.1:0-2814 GCA_964423255.1 uncultured Roseivirgaceae bacterium
TTCCTTACTTGTGCTTTCTGGAATAACCTACTATGCTTGTGAAACCGGATATTGGGCCTCTCATGAGGGGCTGCCCTTTGAATACTGGATTATGTTAGCGTTGATCTTTCCATACTATATATTGTTGATTAGGAAATATGCATTGAGCAATTTTACCATATTGCATCATTGGTTAATGCCTATTTCAATAATAATTTGCCTGGGGTCAATTGCTGAAAGTGCTGAAGAAATCATGTACATAGCTTATTCCAGTTTATTTGGACTATTTTACCTTATTGGTAATTCTTCGATATTCAATCAAAAATCGTTGAGAAATAATTCATATATGGTTTTAGGTTCGCTGGGGACAATTATTATACTGTTAATGCTCAGCTTTGATTGGTTTTGGAATGACTTGAGTAAATTGGATGTCAACCTCCTTTCTACTCAAGAATTTTATTCATCATTAGTTATCACCATGGCAACAATTGGATTATTTATAATACAAAGGAATAACCGACAATCGAATAGTATTGTCATTATGGAAATTGCTTTTTTGCTATTTCTATTGATACTTATTTTTGGATGGTCTTCTCCTCTTATTGCAGTTATACTCGTGAATTTACTTGTTTTAGTATTAGGGATTCTCACCATCACAAAGGGTGCCAGACAAGATCATTTGGGGATACTCAACTATGGGTTATCAATTATTACTATTCTGATAATCTGCAGATTTTTTGATATGCAAATCAGTTTTGTTATTAGAGGATTGATATTTATCGTTGTGGGTGTTGGGTTTTTCATAACAAATTATTGGATACTTAGAAAACGAAAAAATACAATAGATGAAAATATCCATACCTGAGATAATTTCATAATCTAATAGTTGTATGCATGGATTATGGAAGGGGAGGTACGCTAAAGACAAAGAAAGATGAAGGAAGGGATTTTATTTTTAGATTACCTGTTGTTTGAATCATGCTTGTCAGCCCCACCACGGTGGACAGGCGTGGAGGTAAGGGGATTAAAATATTACACAGATTAAAGAAAAAAATAATAATATTCAATACAGAAATTAGTAATGCTATGATAAGAAATCAGTGAAATCCGTCAATCTGTGCAAATCTGTGAATCCGACAATTTATGATATTGTGAAGGCGCATGGTACGGGGGGAATCAAAGTTGAGAGCCCGGAAAGTGAGGGAGTCAAGATTATTATTTTTTTAACTTTGAAATAAACTATTAACATGAAATTAATTAGAATAATATTAATTATGATTTTGTTCACTCCAGCTTTGCTGATAGCTCAACAAAAAACATACTGGAGGCATCCAAGTAAACAACAAGTTGATAGTTTTAAGAATCAATTAAACCATACCAATGATACAACAAGGATGTATTTATGCAGGGAGATTGGAATGTATTATCAGGAAATTCAACGTGACAGTTCGCTTTATTTTTTTCAGCAATCTCTCCTCTTCGCCCAAAAATTAAAATTGAAATTATGGGAAGCTGAAGCTTACAGTAGGGTTGGTTTTACATTGTTGAATTTAGGAAATTATCCTGGTTCATTGCAGGCCTTTTTGAATGCAAAATCTATTGCTGAAGACATAGAGAGCGAGAAAAATATATGGCATATATCGGTATTTTCAAAAAACGAGAACCCTTTTGTTGCCCGCATGACTGTCTTAGGCTGTATACACGATCATTTAGGTATTTTATACTTTTTCACAGGTGATATGGAAAAAAGGTTACTCCATTATTTTGAAGCCATAAAAATAGCAGAAAACATTAACGATTCGACTCTTTTTTCATTAACAAGTATGAATCTGGGAGAAGCGTATATGAACCTGAACAAACTGGATTCTGCACTAATATTTGAACAACAGGCCTTACAATATTTTCAAGAATCGGCTTATAGTGAATACATAGGATTTAACTTTATTTTAATCGGTGAAATTTATCTGCAAAAAGCCGATTATACTTCAGCAAAAGATTATTTTAAAAAATCCATACAGACAAACATGGAGCAACAAAACTTAAATTTTTTAAGTCTCTCATATACTTCGCTGTCCAATTTATTTCTCATAATGGACCAAACAGACTCCAGCCTTTACTATGCAAAAAAGGGATTGGAAGTCCTAGAGGATTTAGGCTCACCTAAAAGATTGTTAAATGCTTATATTTCCCTTTCCGCTAGCTATAAAAAACTAAACGATATTGACAGTGCTTTTCTATATCAGGGTTTGGCAATGGCTCTCAAAGATAATTTGAATAATAATGAAAAGATAAACCTGTTTCAGGGCATCGGTTTTGAGGAACGAATAAGGATAAGAGAACTAGAGTCCAACAAAATTATTACTCAAAACAAAATAAGAATTTATTCATTGTTAGTTGGCATTGTAATACTTTTTCTAATTGCATTTATACTTTATAGAAATAACAGAAATCGGCTTAAAGCCAATAAAGTCCTACTGCAACAGAAGAAAGAAATAGAAGAGGAAAAGAAAATTGCAGAAGAAGCGCTTTTACAATTAAAATCCACTCAATCCCAACTCATCCAATCCGAGAAGATGGCATCCCTTGGCGAGCTCACCGCCGGCATTGCCCATGAGATTCAGAATCCATTGAACTTTGTAAACAACTTCGCAGAAGTCAGCAAGGAACTTGCAGAAGAATTAAATGAAGAAGTACTAAAAACTAAGATGGATACAGAATTAATTTCAGAAATAGCTGGAGACCTAGTTACCAATCAAGAAAAAATCAATCATCACGGTCAACGGGCCAGTGGCATTGTCAAAGGGATGCTGGAGCATTCCAGGACAAGTACTGGCA
>CAYREN010000613.1:0-2813 GCA_964423255.1 uncultured Roseivirgaceae bacterium
ATAATGCTTATCTGCCTTTGCTGGGCGAATGCCAGCAGGGCTTTCCCCAAATCCTCTTGGGCAATACTGACATGCTTCTTTTCACTGGCGTTGGCCATGGAAACTTGACAGGTGCCGAGTATGATCAAGGCACTTGCCGAGGTCATGAGGGCGAGCCTAAGTATGTTCTTCTTTACTGTAAATTGTGAGATATCTTCCCTATACATTTTATATCTATCCTTGTTAAATTATTGATTTGAAGTCGCTGTAATAGGAAGAACGTATTGAGGGATATTTTTCTTCTACTTCTTTGATAAATAAAGAAAAAAATAAGGAAACCTTTACGGGTTCAATGCTGTGCCAGCAATTAGATTCTTCAGAAATCCAAAGATTTATGCGGGAGATATCTGTAGTTGAACAAGCACGTATTTTTATAGTAGTTTAGCAATATATCCACCGCAGATAAGTTATAGATTTTGTATTGGGGCAGATAGAATTTAGTCTCAGAATTTTTACCTCTATAAGGGGGAAAGGAGGTGTGTTTTCCATGTCGGATATTATAGAAAAAACTGTTCTTGACCACGATTTGTCGTCTCGCCATGAATTGCAAAGCTTGTATAATGAATATCAGGCACCTCTGACAAATTTCTTTAATCACAAACTCCCTGCGGGTGAAGATCCAGAGGATATGACCCAGCAGGTCTTTGTCAAACTCATGCAAGCCGTGAAACATACAAAATTTACATTCTCAAAAAATCTTGTTTTTGTCATTGCTCGAAATGCATTGATTGACCGTCTGAGGTGGCGCAAATCCCATTATGTAGATCAGCATGAAATGGTTGATGAGAATTGTATCAATAGTGAAATGCCTTTACCGGACAGGGCGCTCGAGAGTAAGCAAAAGCTGGATATTTTTTTCGAGTATCTGGATGGCCTCCCGTTAAGGTGTAAACAGGTTTTTTTGCTTCATCGGGTTTATAATATGCCCCAGAAGCAGGTTGCCGAGAATTTAGGTATATCGCTCAGTACCGTTCACAAACATATGATGAGTGCCATGGACAAGCTTCACCATAACCTTCGGGACCTGGAAGATTTATAATGGAAAAAGGGCAAGGAGGGAAATTAGTCGGAGACGAGTGTATTGCTCGGGATGCAAGGGCATGGTTTATTAAAATTCATTATGGGGAGCATGGTGTGGCTTCTCAAAAATTATTCAAAAATTGGCTCTCTGCCCACAAAGATCATCAGAAATGTTATGAAGAAATCAATCGGTTTATGCAGGAAACAGAAAGCTTTACCAGCGATCCTTTGTGTGAGGAAAGATATAAACATCTTTTGTTGAATGATAATTATTGCCGGGTAAGCTCCTTTGCCAAGATTATAGGTTTTTTAAAATGGGACCAGAAATCATGGTTTCCTCCAGGAAGGTTCCTTTTGGGTTCTATTGTCGTTTCATTGTTTTTGTTGCTGACAATTTCTTTCATTTTTCAGAATTTTATCGGCGATAACAGATACCAAACGGCCATTGGGGAGCAGAAAACGGTCACTTTGGCAGACGGTTCCATAGTTAAACTTAATACAAATACAGAAATTACGGTGGATTTTTCCGATTTGAGAAGGTCAGTGACATTGGGTCAGGGGCAGGCTTATTTTATTGTAGCCAAAAATCCAGAACGTCCATTCATAGTTAATTTTAACGGTGGCAGGGTCACGGCCATAGGAACCGAGTTCGAAGTTTATAATAAGGGACCAGAGGTTGTTGTTAGCCTTGTTGAAGGAAGTATTAAGGTTCAGCCAAATAAGGCAAAGGTAATTGCCCTACAAGCTGAACCCAATCAGATTGTTATGATGGAAAATGATGATCTGACTACGGGGACACAAATAAGTTTTTCTTCGGAATATATATCACCGGTTACAGAGATTGATAACAAACTAATTAATGCCTGGCAGAAAGAGCAATTAATATTCAGCAAGGCATCTTTGAAATATGTCATAACTGAAATAAACCGTTATTCTCCGCGAAAAATTATTCTGGCACAGCCTGATATGGGTAATAAAATCATCAGTGGTGTTTTTCCTATTGATAGTGTCGATGCCATAGATATCATCAGCGAATACTTCGGCTTGACAAAATCCATAAATAATCATGGTGAAATCATACTGGGCTAATCCAGCCCGTTAATCAATGACACCGCGCTTGACAGCCTTATAAATCGCACCAGCTAAAGTTTTCGCCCCGAGTGCTTTGCGTATGGTGGCACTATGTTTGTCTGCTGTGTGCAAACTGATGCAGAGCCTGTCAGCCGTTTGGTCCAGTGTGAAGTCATCTTGTGCAATGGTTCTCAATAATTCTACAGGCTTGGACTGAAGGTTAATGTCTTTGGGTGGTTCAGCTTCCTGAAAAAGTTCATTATATTTGAGAAGCCCCAAATGCAATATCAGATTGGCCAGCAGGGTTAATTGCTGTTCGTGGTTGGTAATATTCTGGTAAAAGCTTTCCATGTCCGATGCCTGAGTGGTGACCGAAAACAGATAGCAACATCGCCCAGAACTGAGTGGAATCAAATAATCATCATAATAGCCATGACATTTAAACAGGTTGGAAAGTTTTCGGTTCCTTGCCATATCAAGGGTTTCCATGGGCGCAGCAGTCATATAATTTTCAATGGTGGACCGGAATATGGGCATAGAACTTTGCCCTGACAGGCCATAGTGAACCGCATAATCACTATTGATGAAATATCCTTTCTGGTATGATTGTATCAGTGCTTCAGGTAGGGTGGATATTATAAACCGGGGGGCATTGGTCAAGGATGAAAAAGTGAAAGTGGGGA
>CAYREN010000614.1:0-2810 GCA_964423255.1 uncultured Roseivirgaceae bacterium
ATTATATGTTTACAGCCATGGGCAGGTTTGACTATACACCTCAGGATTGCTTTGATTTTCATGATTCGGCTCAAAATGAAATCGTACCCATTTTAAATCAACTTGCTAAAAACAGGAAAGAAAAATTGTCTCTTTCGGAATTAAAATCTTGGGATAAAGCAGTTGACCAAACTGGCAAACCTCCATTAGTTCCATTTATGGATACCAATGATCTAATTCAAAAAACAATAACATGCTTTAACAGGCTTGACCCTTTTCTTGGAAATTGCATAAAAGTAATGCAAGAAATCAAGCATTTGGATCTTGATTCTCGAATTGGTAAAGCCCCCGGTGGGTATAACTATCCACTTTCTGAAATTGGGATTCCTTTCATTTTCATGAATGCCACGAGTACTCTTCGCGATCTTGTTACAATTTTACACGAAGGAGGACATGCCGTGCATTCTGTAGTAACCAAAGATCTTGAACTGAATGATTTTAAGCATACACCATCAGAAGTTGCAGAATTGGCCAGTATGTCTATGGAATTGATAAGCATGGATCATTGGGATATATTCTTTGACGACGAAGAAGAACTAAAAAGAGCCAAAAGAGCACACCTTGAGCAAATAATTGAAACACTACCATGGGTAGCAATCATTGATAAATTCCAGCATTGGATTTATGAAAATCCCGCGCATACCAACGATGAAAGAAAAGCAAAGTGGAATGAAATACTAAGTGCGTTTTCAGACACAGTCACAGATTGGACGGAACAGGAAAAATTCAGAGATTACGTTTGGCAAAAACAGTTGCATCTTTATGAGGTGCCCTTTTATTATATCGAATATGGATTTGCCCAACTGGGCGCCATTGCAGTTTGGAAACGATTTAAGGAAAATCCCCAAAAAGGATTGGATGGGTATTTGTCAGCTTTGAAATTGGGCTACACTAAATCTATACCGGAAATTTACAAAGCTGCAAATATTGAATTTAATTTTAGCAGAGAATATATTGGAGAGTTGGTCGCCTTTGTCCGAGAAGAACTTGAGAGCATGTGATACAATAAATTGATAGACAGTTCGCTAAAATATAATTTATAGATTATTATTCAGGATGATTCTTTTCATCTTGAATTGTGCATTTCAAATATTCAATTTTAATGAGGTGTTTTCTTTTTGCGTACTTTCTTTCTGTAAATTTTACCTGCTTTAGCCAGCTCGATTTTGCTGAAGAGTATCACTCAAATGGAAAAATAAAGTTTAAGGGGAAGTACATGAAATGCCTCACAAGAGACATCCCAAAATTTACAGATATATATGAAAAAAGAAAAACAGGAAAATGGGTCTATTATTATTATTCTGGAAATGTAAAGAGAATTGAACATTACACAAAAGTAAAGTCTTGTAACAAGCCAACTTATAAAGAAAAAAAATGGCAGTATTTTAATGAGGAGGGCAAATTATTCTTAGAAGAAAAATATCTAAAAGACGAGTTAGTTTACAAGGAAATTGAAATCTACAATGGCGAATTATTAAGTAGTAAAATTATTTTTACTCGTAATAATCAAGACACAATAATTATTAATCTTCCATCGCATTCTCAAAATATAATTCCTAATTCCAAGTTTGAAAAGTATTATTACAAACCTATTAATATAACAAACAATGGACAAAATAATATCGAGGAAGTAATTCCAGACTGGGTATCGCCCGACCACGCAACACCAGATTACTATAACAGCTACAGAAAAATAAAAGGCGTTTCAGCTAACCTGAATAAGGATGTTAAACCTATTAATGGGAATGGGTATATAGGTCTAATGACCTTTTTAGATCCAAACAATAGGTATGAATCATGGGATTATAGAGCCAGAGGTACCTATGACCAAAGTTATATTTATTCAGAAACAATCCAGTCTCGACTTCATCAGAAATTAGAAAAAGGAAAAGTATATTGCTTTAAAATGGATATTATTTTATCACAAAATGCTGGTTATGGAATTGATAGATTTGGAATTTACTTATCTGATACAGCAGTTCAATTTAAACCTGATAAATTCCCAAAGAATCCTCAACTGACATTTCATTTCCCAATGCTTGAAACCCAAAAATGGATTCCGCTTTGTAGTTGGCTCAAAGCCAATGGAAATGAAAAGTATATAACACTTGGTAGATTTAGCCTGCCAAATGAAACCATGCTATTTCCAACAGATCCTCATATTTCCACTGAATTGGACATTAGCAAATCTGCTTACTACCTAATTGACAATATTGAACTGTTTGAAGTCGCAACTCCACAAGAATGCATATGTTCAAAAACAGACCCAATTAACGAAGAGTCAACAGTAGAAGAAAAATTAAAAGAGGTTGAAAACTTTGAAAAACGTGAGAGGAATAAATTTGTATTGACTAATGTAAACTTTGATTTTGATAAATTTGAAATTAAACAATCAAGTATTAATGAATTATTAAAATTAAAATCCTTCCTTATTTCAAATCCCAAAATAAAAATTTTAATCACTGGACACACTGATAATTTAGGATCAAAAACTTATAATCAAAACTTGTCTTATAAAAGAGCTCTGGCTATTAAAAAATGGTTAGTAAATCATGGGATTCAGTCAAAAAGGATTTTATGTCAGGGAAAAGGTTTTGACATTCCTGTAATTGACAATCAAACTGATCAAAACAAAACAATTAATCGACGGGTAGAATTTGAAATTATTAACAACTAAAACTCTATATTTTCAGGCCTTTAATTGAACACTTATCAATTGAAACGAGTGAAAATTTCGTGGATAATTGATGATATTTTCACCCCAAATTTAA
>CAYREN010000615.1:0-2809 GCA_964423255.1 uncultured Roseivirgaceae bacterium
ATCATTCAAACCGCATGGCAAAAAACCGCCATGCTTGGACGGCGCAAAGAGCCGCCCTTTAGCTAAGTCGTTAGGTTTATTAAATCAGGAAAAGGAGAACCTCATGAAAACAATGAATTGCAAGCAACTCGGCGGCGCATGCGATGAAAAATTTCAAGCCAATACTTTTGAAGAAATTGCAGAATTAAGCAAAGCACATGGCATGGAAATGTTTCAAAAACAAGACAAAGATCATCTTGAAGCAATGAATAAAATGCAAAAACTTATGAAAACCCCAGAAGCTATGACAGAGTGGTTTGAAAATAAGGGAAAAGAATTCGAAGCTTTGCCAGAAGACTAAAAAATAGTTATAAATAAAAACCTAACAAAATAGCAAAATAGCAAAATACAACAAAATAGGTACCAGAGACGTAAAAACGGAGACGTAAAAACGAAATAGGTACCAGAGACGTAAAAACGTATTTAAGCGGTAAGAAAGTAGAGTTATATCGAAAAGTTATTATATCTATATTGCACTTAGATAATATCTAGAGCTTTATTTTTGTAACCCCCTGTTATTGAAGCTGTTTATCATCCCACCTTGAAAAAATAAAAATTTATAGATATCATCAGATGATAACTATAAGGATGTAGGAAATGCCTGGTTTGGATAAAGGCTTAGATTATCTACTCGATCTAAATGGAGAGATTCTTATCCAAGAAGATCGTAGTTGGATTAAAATTGAAGCGAAGAAATTGAGCAAAAAGACGAAGGAGTGCCCTCATGGAATTAAATATTCCCTAACCCTGCATAATTCGTCTGGAAATAGAGTGCTAGGTTTCGATAATGCACACTCAGTAAAGACGAAAAAGAAGGGACGCTTTATCGCTAGGAAAATTGTTTATGATCATATGCATGAGCACAGTACGGGTAATATTGTTGCTTATGAATTTCAGTTAGCAGAGCAATTGTTAACGGATTTCTTTTCGGAAGTTGATAAATATAGAGCTGAGAAAAGGTGAGACAAGATATGAAAAAAATTGTTATTGGTATTTTGCCAGAAGAAGATGCGAGAAATCGTGTACTTGCTATAGCTTGTGGAGCATATAAACCCAAACGAGGAGAACCTAAAGTATGGTTCCCATCAATGAAATCGGTAGCGGAAATATTGAGTGACCAAAATCGAGCGCTTTTGAATTTGATAGCTGAAAGTCAGCCAGAATCACTAACTGAATTAGCCGCGGCAACTGGCCGACAAACTAGTAATCTATCCCGTACTCTTAAGACAATGGAGAGATATGGTTTTGTGGAGTTAAAAAAGAAAAACAAAACAGTCAAACCAATAGCAAAAGCGACCGAGTTTGAAATACATGCAGCATAATAAGAAAACCCAGATACTTAATTAATGTGTTCTATAAATTCAAGGGAAGTCTTATAATTTAAATAGCACCATATTTGAGTACTATATATTATGAAACGTAAGCATCAGAATCTTGATGGGAACTAAAATAACAGATCCTTTGGATAAACTGCCATCTTCACTTAAGAAAGACCTAGATAAAAATCTATGCACCTGTAATGAAGTTCCTAAAATAGACATCATTAATGCGATTGCAAATGGGGCGATAACAATCAAAGAAGTCAAAAAACAGACTTATGCAACGATGGGGACAGGATGTTGCACACAACAGGTAGAGAAATTGATTGAGTATCTTTGCGCACCAGGTAGAAAGGAAAGAAGGGAAAGAGGGCGGAAGGGTTAGATTTTAATTACTCGATATTTAGGTAAAAAACATGAAAAAAATAATTACATTAATTTTATTTATCATTATTACTTTTAGTTTGCCCGTGATGATTTCATCGGATGCTAAAGTTATTCTGCGTGCATTGAATAAAACCGATGGCGCCCATCTTGAAACCATACTGATGCCAAGTTGGGTGGCAGATCTAAAATTAAAAATATTGGGAGTTAGTGATTGCACGTTGTCATTTTCTGGAAAGAATGACACAGCCCCTGTTATTAATTTTCTGGTTGCGGCATATGGTGGCGAGAGCGTTAGTAACGCTAGAATAGAAGCTTATATTGCACAGTTTACTAAACAGGGTTGCAGTATTAATGAATACGGTTTAGCCGGTATGACACCTTTACATGCAGCGGTACTATTCGCTGAGCCGGAAGTGGTTAAGATTTTATTAAAGAATAATGCTGATATGACGTTGAAAATTCGACGGGAGGGGAAACGTGTGGATGGTATGCAGCCTCTTAAGTTCGCCAAGTTTTTATTAGCAACAAATGATAGTAAGGCATTGAAAGAGATCATCAATATCCTACAAAAACAATAATGTACTGGAGTTAGGACATGAAAATAACAAGATTAAAAATAGTTTTACTGTTATTGGGGTTGCTGCTAGGCATTAATATTAGTGCTGATAATGCATTTAGTCGCTATGGACAGATCCTTGGTAACTCATCAAATGAAGGCAAGATGATCGAGCAATTTGCTGAACATGCAGCGGCAAAAGAAGTAGATGAGGCGATGGCTTTGTTGACGTCTGCTATTAAGGGTAGAGAAGCATTAGTTGTGCAAGATTTTAATAGTCGTTTATTCCCGTTTTTTGAAGATTATGTAGAAATACACAATGCCAAAACAATAGGGACATCTGTTTTTCCTGATGGCAGCAGAGGCACAACCCATTATATTTATATCATTACCAAAAGTGGGCAGAAAAAGCCGTTAATGATTTCTTTTCGTAAGGAAAATGGACGCACTGTTATTTTAGATATTGCGCCTAACAAATGTGTACCTGGTCGCCATCCTTCTTGCGATG
>CAYREN010000616.1:0-2806 GCA_964423255.1 uncultured Roseivirgaceae bacterium
AAATCTAAATTACTTAGATTCAAATAGAAAAATCAGAGGGACATAGAGCCAAATGAATTAAAACTTGAATAAAATTTGCATTAAGGTCGTGGGTCACACAACAATCTGTTTTTTATTTGCTTCCTGATATTATAAAGTTTCTTTCAGCCACCTGAAAAACTCACGCTGCCAGATCAGACCATTTTGTGCTTTGAGAACCCAATGATTCTCATTGGGAAAATAAACCAACCTGCTTTTTATTCCTTTCAACTGCGCCGCCTGAAAAGCTTCAAAAGCCTGTCCGTCAGGAACGCGATAATCTTTCCCTCCCTGGATAATCAAGATCGGCGTATCCCATTTATTTACATAATTGATGGGACTGAAAGCAGAATATGTTTTCATAGCGGCTTTATTTTCATTTTCCCAATAAGGTCCGCCATTGTCCCAATTCACAAAAAACATCTCTTCCGTTGTGCCATACATGCTTTTCATATTGAATATTCCATCATGGGAAATAAAGGACTTAAATCTTTTTTCGTGATTTCCGGCAAGGTAAAATATTGAATATCCGCCAAAACTGGCACCTACCGCACCAAGCCTGTCTTTGTCTACATAACTTTCTTTTGCCACCTCATCTATGGCCGACAAGTAATCACGTATGGGCTGGCCACCATAATCTTTGCTGATAGCCTCGTTCCACTCAACGCCGTGGCCGGGCATTCCTCGCCTGTTTGGTGCAACAATAATGTAGCCCTGGGCTGCCATGACCTGAAAATTCCATCGGAATGAATAAAATTGTGAAAGCGCAGATTGTGGCCCTCCCTGGCAATAAAGTAAGGTTGGGTATTTTTTGGAAGCATCAAAACCTGGAGGGTAAATCACCCAAACCAACATTTGCTTATTATCGGTCGTTATCACATACCTTCTTTCAATTTTACTCAGCTTAATTTTATTATAATCGGCGTCATTTACATGAGTAATCTGCGACATAGTTCCATCCGATAAGTTGACAGCAAACAGTTCTACTGCATGATTCATGTCTGTTCGACTAACAATCATTTTGTTTCCAGTAATCCCTACTAAACCCCTGACATCAAAATCCCCTTTGGTTATTTGTTTCACCACAAGTTTTCTTTTGAATTTTCCAGGATAATTGACTTCAAAAAGTTGTACCGTTCCGTCAATGGCGGCATTGAAATAAAGTCCTGAACCATCTTTTTTCCATAGAAATGAGTTTACCGTGCCATCCCAATCCTGAGTCAGGTTGTGTTGTATTTCGCCTTGTCTGACAATGATATCATTTTTATCTGACTCATAGCCATCCCTTTTCATGCTCAACCAAGCCAGGATTCCATCATCAGAAAATAGAGGATTCGTGTCATAACCCTTCATGCCTTCGGTGAGGTTAGTTGTTTTTTCTGATTCGATATCATAGGCATAAATATCAGAATTAGTGCTTGTAGCATAGGCTCGCCCAAACTTCTTTTTGGCTACATATACTATCTTTTTTCCATCAGAACTCCAGGTATAATTTTCTTCACCACCAAACGGGGCTTGCGGACAATTGTAGGGCTCTCCTTTCATGATATCCTTACCATTGGCTTCTTTGCCTGCATGAAGAAAGATGTGGTTGAACTTTCCGTCTTCCCACTTATCCCAATGACGGTACATCATGTCGTCATAGATCATCACATCAGATTTATCCAGCTCCGGATAATAGTCCACGCCATAAACTTTATTTAATTTCACATCCTGAATCGTGATGCGGTATTGGCCATTTGGGGAATTGTGTCTGTCGGTAACCAAAGATTCACCCCCTTCAATTTCTACAGCATCTCCACCGTCAACTGGAATAATGTATTGCTTTGCAGATCCTGAATTTTCAGCCACATCATAGCTTATCACATTATAAACTATTGATTTTCCATCCTTGGTTATTCCTAACGGACTCACTTTGCCAAGCTTCCATAGCAATTCGGGTGTCATCACTTCTTGTGCAATGGCTTCACAATGAAGAAATAATGTGACAACGATAAAAATTAAATTTTTCATATAATTATAATATTAGAATAAAGATAGGTGATAAATAAATGTATGTAAAATCCATGCTTTGCTACCATAGAAAAAAAGTGTAATTTTCTACTTATAAAATAAATCACCTAAAAATAGCTATGAAAAATAAAAACCTGGATAAGAACCGAAGATCATTTATCAGGAAAGTGGCCCTTGGCTCATCACTTATCACTGCTTCACCATTCGTTTACGCAAATTCATACAAGCAAAACTTACAGTTAGAAAACAGGTCATATTCTCCAAATAAGTATCAGGCAAATGACCAAATCAACCTTGCGCTCATTGGTACTGGGATACAAGGGATTGGTGACACCAGAACTGCACTTCGGGTTAATGGTGTAAAATTGGTGGCGGCATGTGATTTATATTCTGGAAGATTGGACCGTGCCAAAGAGCTATGGGGAAATGATATATTTGTAACCCGCGATTATCGAAAAATTCTTGATCGAAAGGATGTTGACGCCGTGATTATAGCCACACCAGATCACTGGCATAAGAAAATAACCATAGATGCATTGAAGGCAGGAAAAGCTGTATATTGTGAAAAGCCCATGGTACAGAAATTTGCTGAAGGACACGATATTATAAAGGCTCAAAAAGAAACAGGAAATGTTTGCCAGATTGGTAGCCAAAGCATGTCTTCTCTTGGAAATGAAAAGGCTAAGCAGCTTTATGAAGATGGTGCAATTGGTGAAATTGTCATGCTGGATTTTTACAATGACAGGTATTCTGCTGAGGGTGCCTGGCAATATCC
>CAYREN010000617.1:0-2800 GCA_964423255.1 uncultured Roseivirgaceae bacterium
TCTTCCATCCATTTCCAGTATGGTGCATTAACAAAAGCATAAACAGTGTTTTCATTTTTACTGGAGGTAAACCAAATTCCATTTTCAATGGTGATTTTCCAGGGTTTTACATTTTCGATGGCTTCATGGTTTGCCATATGCCAAAGGCCCATTTCGCGAAGGCGACTTGCCTGTCCATTGGGGATCTTTCCTGAAGCATCAGGGCCAACATTAAGCAAAAGATTGCCACCTTTGGCTCTTGTCTCAATCAATAGCTTGATCAACGTATTTGCATCTTTGTATTTTTCATCAGCCACATACTGCCAATGATAGCCAATGGTGTAGCAGGCTTCCCATGGTTCCTCATAAGGTTCATCCGGTAAATGCTGTTCAGGGGTTTCCATACCTCCGCGAGTGATCACTAAATCATTGTCAATATCCCAGGCATAGTTGGCAACAAGCGGATTTGCCCAGTCACTTTTTTCATCAATGAATAAAATGTCAATTTTCCCATAGTTGGTGAGTAACTCCTTCAATTGCTTTTTATTAATTTCCCAGAGTTCGGTATTCATGGTCGATGCCGATTCATTTGAGTTTCTGCTTGGCGGATAACCTTGCTTGTACATCACATAGAAATCATCAGGAGAAAAATACAATCCAATGGCGATACCTTGTTTTCGAAATGCATCAATGATTTCCTTTAAAATATCTTTTCCGTAACCGGAATTCATAATGTTAAAGGAAGATGTTTTGGTATCCCACATACAGAAACCATTGTGATGTTTGGCAGTAAAGACCATATATTTCATTCCGGTGAGTTTTGCCAGCTTGGCCCATTCTTCAGGGTCAAAACTCTTAGGATCGAATGTTTTCGGTAATTCATTGAAATATTGGTCCTGATAATCCTTTGAGGCAACTGCAACGTTGTGGCTTATCATAGCACCAAGTTGTACATCAATTGACCAATGGATAAACATACCAAAGCCCAAATCACTAAACCACACCTTTCTTTCCGGTTGGTTGCGATCAATAGTTATCTTTTGACTATAAGTCGCAGACACTACCCAAATTAGGAGAAAGCCAATAAGAATTGTCGGTTTTTTCATGAGGTTGAAACTATTTTTCTTATTCAAATTTAAATTTGAAATCTCCAGATGGAGTTCTTGAAGTTCTCATAAGACTTGCCATTTCATCAATGATCTCCGGATGTTCTAACGCAATATCATTTTCTTCGCCAATATCCATGCTAAGATCATATAATTGGATAGGCGCATCTGGATTATCAGACATATTGTATTTTACTGCTTTCCAATTTTTTTTGCGTATGGCTTGACGTCCTTTCTTTTCCATGAATTCCCAATATAAGTATTCATGCTCATTCTGTTTGCCGTCAATCATAGCTGGAAGAAACGAAATTCCATCAGTATTTGCTGGGGAAGGAATTTTTGCAATATCGCATGCTGTTGGAAGAAAATCCCAAAATGCAGAAATATGATTACTTTGATTTCCTGGTTTTATTTTTCCAGGCCATCGGGCAATCATGGGAACTCGAATTCCTCCTTCATACAAATCCCGCTTAATTCCTTTCAATTTTCCATTGCTATCAAAAAAGTCAGCATCAGCTCCTCCTTCATTATGAGGTCCATTATCGCTAGTGAAAATCACAAGTGTACGATCATCAATATTTAGTTCGGAAAGTTTTGATAGTAAAAGACCAACATCCTTATCGAGGAGGGTAATCATGGCAGCATGGGTCTTCTGTGCCTCTGGCCAATCTTTGTCTTTGTATATGCCCAGGTCAGGAACTTCCATGCCAATCTGCCCCATCGGAATACCTTGGTTATTTGCGTGAGGAATGGTGTAAGCAAGGTAAAGGAAAAAACTGGAATCTTTATTGGATTCAATAAAATTGAGTGCTTCAGTAGTAAATAAATTATGAGAGTGTGTATTTTTTTCTCTCGCTACACCACCAACACCTTTAGCGTATGTATCTTGAATGTATTCTACTTTATTGTCAAGCATCACTTTCTCATCATTCCTCCATAAGAATTTGGGATAGGAATTATGCGCTCTGATTTGACTTAAGTAACCGAAAAAATAATCAAACCCATTTTTATTTGGCATGCCTGTGGATTCCGGTTCGCCGAGACCCCATTTTCCAATTAAAGCAGTCGTATAGCCGGCAGATTTCAAAAGTTCAGCAACAGTAACATCTTCTGGTTTTAATGGAACCCGTGCATTTCCCCTTACACGAGCATGTCCCGTATGCAGTCCGGTCATAAGGGTGCATCTTGAAGGAGCGCACACCGTACTTCCTGAATAGTGATCTGTAAACCTTATTCCCTCAGATGCCATTTTATCTATCTCTGGAGTTTGAATAATTTTTTGACCATAACATCCCAAATCTCCATAACCCAAATCGTCGGACAATATGTAGATAATATTGGGTTTTAGATCCTTTTTAGTTTGCGTAGCACAACTACTTAAAAGCAAGATAGTAATAGAAATAATCGATGAATAGAAGTGTTTTGAAATCATAGATTTATAGATTGTTATGTTGGAAAATAAAGATATATCAAAATTTTTATAAGTAGTTAGTCATGATCTCTATTTAATGATTTTGAATGTTTTGTGGACATCAAATAAGATTTGATTAATATTAATCAGGCAGATATCCTATTTATATAATTTAAGAATTGATTTTATTCTTTCTTTAATCAAATTGTAGATGATTTTTTAAAGAAATAATGTGAATTAGCAATATCATTTATTTTCCATAAATGTAATTTTTAGGTGAGTTAGTATTTGTGCTTGATTCATA
>CAYREN010000618.1:0-2797 GCA_964423255.1 uncultured Roseivirgaceae bacterium
TATGTTTTTAAAACAAGAACTATCGGTTTTTACTATTTCCATTTATAAGTATCATCTTATACCCATTTAAACATATAATGTCACATAAAATAGTTTACTCACTTCTTTTATATTTTTTAAAAAAGGAGTTCATGATGTGCTTCGCAATTCTTTTTCACAATCTTATCGTTAAAATATTATACCGTAACTATGGCTATGCTAAAATATTTTGTCCCAATCTTGTAAAAAATAATATCTTTTTTATTTTATGACATCAAATATTTAAATGGGTATTAAATATTATTTTATAATATTAGGCAATAGTTATCAAATATCAAAATTAACACCCAACATCATGGTTCTTCCAATATTCTGAATCCCATCGCTTTTAAGCCTTGAAAGATGTGAAATATAAGCAGTATCAAATATATTATGTATGTTTAAATTCAGCTCAAATTTGACCTTGTTGAATTTTATATTTCCGCCAAGACTAAAATGTAATAAGCTATATTCATCAGTATTCAACTAATAATTTAAATTAATCTATCTGAGTATGTAAGAGTCAAATTTTTCTAAGGTATCGGGATTCACAACTTCTACTTTAATATCCTGAGCATTGACATGGAAAAATACTAATGCATTTTGCGTGGTAAACCCAGTAGCTTTATCTGACCAAGGTGTTTGCTCTTGTGCATAATAGGGCGCACCGGCTGCCCCATTATTGATCTGATATATTGTCCGACTTAATTTGATCTTTTGTGGTTTGTAATTTTTTGGATATATATTGGTGTCCGGTCCGATTTCTGTTCTTGCATAATTATGTTCATCTCCGGTTAAAATGGCAATAACCTTTTTACTTTTATTGACAAATAGGTCTAACAATTGATCTCTTCTTTCGATGATACCTTTATCAAGTGCTTTACCTGCTACCCATGTTCTCATAGTATTGTTACCATTATACCACATATCATCTTTTACATGTCCGCCATTTGGAAAAAATGGCGTATGCTCAGTAATAAAAATATGATCAATATTAGCGTCATTTTCAAGTTTAGAAATTGTTTCGCCCACCCAGGCAAATTGCTGATCCATAATATAAGCATGTAATCCACCACTAGTCAATGGAATTTGTTTGGTAGAAGGGGCGTAGAAATAATTTGAATTCATTACAATAACGGCTACATTATCATGAGTATAATAGAAAACATTTTCACTATACGGAGGGAAATCAATTTTTTTCTTATTAGGATCATATATAGCACCATCCTCACTTATCGGACCATTAGTTGGATTGACAAAATTATTTGCAAAAATGACTTCAGCAGATTCTGTTTCAAACGGAAACCTATCCACAGAGATCCGATCTTTATCTTCTTTAAAAACTCTAATCAATGCTTCATGATTTCCCATACTAATATATACAGGGAAGTAATGCGCAAAAGGCTCAATGGCTCTTTTCCAATTGGCATACTGTAAATTCATTTGATCAACATTTGATAAATAACCATTAATAAGATCACCTGAAAATTGCATAAAACTGATATTTTCATGTTTTGCAAGTGCCATAATCTTTTTCATGATATAAAAATTTGCACCATATACATTACGTTCTCCACCACCTTTACCATTTCTTGAATCACTGGCATAGGCAAATGTGAATGGTTTTCTAACACCAGGTTTAGGTGCAGTTTTAAGGCTATAGTTTTGTGTATTGTTACCAACTGTTATTGAATATGGGTATTCTGTATCATCTTTTAGTCCTATAATTTTTATTTCGTGGTGTGAACCTATTTCAGAAGTATACTCTTTGCTATTTATTATAATTTTTGCTGTTATAGGTATATTAGTTTCAAGAGAGATTGTAGCGCCATCTTCTGTTACCAAATTGACAAAAGGGCCTTCGATAATTCCTGTAGCGACTTCAAAACCGGTTTTTGTTACATTAAATGAAACAATTCCGTCATAGAGGATGGTGCCTCCAACGTTGACAACCCTATATCCAAGCGTTCCTTTTCTATTCTTTTCCCAATTAATCATATCATATTTACCAGCTAATTGTTTAATGTTGAGATTCGTTTTTCCTTTGCTTATGGTTGATGGTGTGTGAAAATAGACGGGCAATGGATGCTTTGAATCTTGATAAGGTATAAATCCGAAATATAAAGTACCGCTGAAGTCCGGAATTTCAAAATCAAAAGCGATACCTTTTACAGTCCCTTTTGGATTCCCTTTCATATTGCTGAGTGTATAATCGGGTTTAGAAATCGTTTCATAAATTTTTTGCCCCTCTTTTTCTAAATATAATTTACCTTCTTCATCTTGGTGAATGTTGGAATAAATTGCAGGAACAATTGACTCATTAGTTTGTTGACTAATACTTTTACAGGAAAAAAATAGTAGAAAAGTTAAACTAAATACTATAGGGTTGAATTTGAAATTTATCATATCTTAATTATTTCTAATAATGCTATGTAAAGATATTTTATTTTAATGAATACCTATTGTGCATTTTGAATAATTAGATAAAAACAGATGTTAGTTTAAATGATTTTTGATAGCCCCGAAGCCTCCTATCGAGAACTATTTTAAGATGTAATCTCAAAACTTCGAGAAATAAATTTTATGCAAAATACACAACGAGTTAATGAATATAATGTGAGTTCGATATAACAATTTGGTTTAATAACTGATAATCAATGATTTAAATTTAAAATTTAATAACTCCTTGAGCATTGCCAAAACATAAAATATATTTTATGTTGGAGGTAGCAAGTGAAGCTTGTCGAAAGGTTTTTAAATAGTTCTCGACTTTAGTTTA
>CAYREN010000619.1:0-2797 GCA_964423255.1 uncultured Roseivirgaceae bacterium
AAGGAGATATAAAATCAGTATCCTATTATTTTGGTACAAAAGGGAATTTGCCATTATATGAATATGTGATTGATTATCATTCAAAAGAAAAGAGAAATGCTTTTGTGAAAGCAAATCTTGGAGAACCCAATGATAGCGAAGAATGGCGCTTTGACAGTAAAGAAGAATTTAAAATCAAAGCCTGGATCTTTAATAACAAATTGATTGTCACAGGGCTAATAATAGATACGGAGTGGTACGATGATGAAAAAAGTGATTAGATGTAAATATCACACACGGATTTCGCCGGAAACTATTATAAAACTTATAAACATTTAAATTATAACTAATAATTTTGAGATATTGAAAATTATAAGAATATTATTCTATAATAAGTTTGAAATACCATATTTTATTACTACATTGAACTGTGCCTTTCAAAAAAGAGGAAAAGTTCCTCACATTTAGACGAAATCTTGAATATCTAATTTCCAGATAAATCCAATCAAAAATTCAAGATATATTAAATACCCAAGATATACTAAGTAAGTAGCCTTTCAACCTGGTTCAACGTGATGTAAGTTTATTATTGGCTTCTTCCATTTTTCAAATTCACATCCTTTTGAAGAAAATACTGCATTTGATCCTTCCATTGAAAAAAGTTCTTTTTAATAACTCAAGTTACGCACTCAGGGCTTGAGCTCTGAGTAAAGCAAGTTCTTTGAAAGCTGCTTTGTTAGCAGCAAGGTAAATTTTAGATTTCATAGCAAAGTGATTTAATTTGCTGGAAAACTTCAGTTTTTCAAGCTTGACATAAGCCATGATAGCAGCGAAAATATGATTGCGTTGTGTCTTCAGGATGCGAGTTGGAGACTTCGCAATCGCAGCATTTTGCTTCAAACTTTTATGGTATTCTTCTACGCTCCATCGTTTTTTGTAGAGTGTAGTAAAGTTATCATCAGACAAGCTAAAATCGTTAGAAACCAGAAATCGTACACCCTTTGATTGATTCTTGTTTGTAAAAACCTGTTTGGTAAGAAGTAAAGGAAATTCCAAATCCTTCAACCAAACTTTCACAGGGGTATTATCTGGTATTTCTATTTTATCAATTCTTGTCCAATGACCTTGATTACGGTTCTGTTCCGACAATGCGACCATCCGATTGGCTTTCATATCAAAAATGAAAAACTTCTTTTTCTTTTGAATAAAACGCATGTTGGCAGCCGAGGCAAACCAACTGTCAGCTAGTATGTACTTGAATTTTAGTTGATTATGAATGGCTTGTGCTGTCATCATCTGCATCAATTCATTTTTAGTTACCGAGCTTTTCCGCTTCTCTTTTTTGGTTTTGACATCACAAAAAAGAATTGTTTTCAAAATGAGTTCAAAACCAATTGGAATGCGTAGCGGCTCTTTGTTACCCGAATTTTGAGTATGATAAAAAGCATTCAACATATTGACTCCTTTAACTGTTCTTCTCTTAGAGTGGTCAAAATGCCAACAGATCATTTCATTTTCTTCTGTGTAGGGTTTTTCGATAATCACATCATCAAATATCAAACATGCATCATCTGTTTGATATTTGCGAACCAATGGTTTCACTTTTTGCCAAAGAGTCCTGGATGTGAATTCATTACCAGATAAAAAACGACTCACACTATCGTGAGATATTTCTCCTTCTACTAAGCGAGACAATCCAGTTGCCGATGTTTGTCCAAAACTTGATAGTAGATAATCTGTATATAAATCTAATTTTACTTGCATCTTACAAAGTTATACTTTCAATCTCTTTCTTCATAAAGTGCGTAACTTGAGTTATTAAAGTAATCTGAATTTAACGGGTAACATAAACCATACTTTTACCGGCCTGCCTCTTTGTTTGCCGGGTTCCCATCTGATATTTTGTTCGTTCATTAAATTAATCACTCTTTCAGCCTCTTTACCGCAATTGCCGCCAATATCTTTCAAAATATTAATATTATCAACTCTCCCTTTTTCATCAATAACAAACTTTAAAATTACTGTTCCTTCAATATGGTTGTTTCTGGCGACTGAAGGGTACTTGATGTTTTTGTAAATAAAATCAAGTAATTTTTGATCAGAACAACGCTTCTTCACTTCTATATTCGATTCATCTTCACATCCCGGAAACATAGGCATTTGTTCAACCACAATAAATATTTCTTCTTCCGGCGGAGGCGGAGGCGGCACTGTTTTTATCTTTTTAACTTCAGGAGCTTTGATGATTTCCAGTTCGGTTCTTTCATCAACTGTTTGATCCAAAAATTCCATATCGTCTTCTTCTTCCAATAATTCAGTTGGCACTTCTTCGATGACTGGCGGTGGCGGCGGTGGCGGTGGTGGCGGAGGCATTACACTTCTTGGAGGTTCAACTTCAATATCAAACTCCATCGTTAAGGCATTATCCGGAATATCAAATTTTTGCTCATAAGTCGTCCAATTGAAGGCAAAGACAGCCATCATTAAAGTCATTATCAAACCCAGAAAAAAGAATTGTTGACTGAATTTGAAAACATCCGCACTTGCGTACTTCTTCCTTTCTTTTAATAGATTTTGACTGGTTTTTACTGTTGCTTCTTTTTGATACCCTTCTTTGGATTTTTTTGCAATAATATATCTAAATGCTAGAATTAAACCAATCAAGAAAGCTAATGCAAGAAATGATGATGCTAAAAAAGTGCTCGTAGAAAAATCAAAAAATGTTTGCATGGTATTAAGATTTAAGTGATTAGTTACCTTAATTTATGCAACATTATTTGATGAAATAATGATATAGCTCAGCCTTTTTAATGATTTT
>CAYREN010000620.1:0-2788 GCA_964423255.1 uncultured Roseivirgaceae bacterium
TCCTGGGCTACAGATATATCAACAGAGATTGTCAATATACAAAGGCATAAGACTATGGTTCTCATTAGAAAAAGTTTAGTTTGCGGTTTAGCACTGTTAACAATGCAATGTTGAAAATAATTTTATTATGAACTAATTCTTGTGACTATTTTCGATTTCTACTCTTCTTTTTTCTACTAAATTCAAAAATATTGTGAAAGACTCATCGGCAGTTAGTTTTTCATTTTGTAATTGCGACACTGCCTCATTAGAAAGCAGCTCTAGATCTTTAATATTTTGGCATTCAACTACGCGTTTGTAGTATTTATCTATTCTTTCTTTTCTTATTTTTTTAAGACTTGTAATTGCTCCATAAAGCACCACCAATATTGAAAATATTACTCCGAATGCCTCTGCATACCGTTCATAAATTGAAGGTTTGTTCCTTTCCAGGAAATTTATAGTTCCCTGATGCAATGGGAAATTAAGTGTATTACGATTAAAATCTTCCTTAATATGTGTTAATAGAATATCTCTCTCAGCCAAATAATGCTTGCCTTCATAAATACTTTTCACAAAGTCATAAATTATATCATCATCTATACTACTCTTTGCAATAATAACTTCATTAAGGGAAATGGTATAAATTGGAAATTTGGGACTTCGTCCGAAGAAGTTTTTTGGGATGATAAATGGTTTTGTTCGAGGGTGGTTCATGCAAAACCCTTCTACTGAAGACCCACGATTTGAAAGATTAATATCTCCCAGACTAAAAATTTCCCACCCATTCTCTATTAACTCTTTCACATGAGGATTTTGAATAGCTGCAAATATGCATATCACATTACTTTCACTATCATAGATTTGTTGTTTAATCTCAGCAACTGATTGATTGAAATTTAAATTTTCTATTTTCAAATTATCTAGGTCAAGACCATAATAATCAAATAGATTCATAAAAAAATTGCCATCTTCTTGAGAGGCCATCAAAATTGTATTGTTGGTAATAAGTTCATCAAGACTTTTGGGTTCCATATGATTACGATAAAAAATGTAACTCAGGTTTGGGTACAATGGCATTACTGTTCGAATATCGCCAGAACTATGTTCATGTTTCATATCGTTAGAGTTGAAGGCCATTTCTACCTCGTCATTCTGAAGCGTCTTAATGCCTGAATAACCAAAATATTTGCCTCCTGATAAAATCTCTATCTCCCAGTCATTGTAATTTAAATATTCTGCAATTTCTTCACCAACTTTTTCAGTTGAAGATCCTTTTAGGGATGCGGCAATTCTTATTTTTTTTGATTGTTGGCAACTGGTGAAGAAAATAATTACCAAAGTAAAAAATACTGAAATTCTCATGCACTGATTTTTATTTATTTGATATAATTGATTCAGCTTTTTAATTAAATAACAATTTATCAATACTTCCTTAAAACAAAAAACCCGATTGAAAAATCGGGTTTTTAAATATTATTAAATAAATCATTATTATTCTATACTTTCCAATAATGGAATTTCTGAAGCAAGTTGCGCTGCAATCATAACTTCAATTTTATGAGACGCCTGTGCAAATCGCAATGTTTGCTGAGGGGAAATCACTTTCAGCATTTTTTTATAGTACTTGCTCTTAAGCTTTTCCTTGGCAATGTCGTACTTACCAGCTTTATCGAGAAGCTCTTTTGCTTTATCAGCACTCATATTCTCAAAATTATCAGCAAACTCATTAATTAGATTATAATAATCTGTATTTAGTTTGTACATCTGCTGGTCAAATTCATTATATACTGGCCAAAACACACTACTTTCTTCATCTGTCAATTGCATTACTTCAGCAATGAGAGCCTTTTTTTCATTTTTAATGGTTGATCGAACAATCTCCATGTAGCTATCCTGTGCATAAAGAGCAATTGCACAGAAGCTTAATAGTAAAGTCAAGTTAATTTTTTTCATTTTATTTAATGTTTAATTATTGTTTATTTTTTTAGTTTACAAATGTCAAAAATAATATCCAGTTCTTTCTCAAAACAGAAATATTTCTAAATATTATTTTTGTTGGTAGATACTTGCATTAAATTATTTTCCCTCACAATTAATTATTTTTTCATCTCATAAGATGCAAAAAGACCTGACAGGATATTTCCGAAATCCAACCCTACAATTATCCAGATAAATCAATAAAATGACGCTATTAGAGTTAAGGGTATTGTAAAAGCAAATGATTTGACAAATGCAATTTTCATTAAATTTATAGGTATCTGTAAACCATTAAATATGGAAGATGCAATCGTGAAAAGGCCATGCACAAAAAAAGGCCATGCTTCTCCAATAGAGAAATCTGGCCTTAATTACTGGAAATTTTATTTAAACTCTATTTTTTTCCCAGCATCAGTAACTCATTCACCATTATTTCTGTGATATATTTTTTGTCTCCATTTTTATCTTCAAAAGATCGGTATTGTATTTTACCATCAACAGCTATTTCATTTCCTTTCTTTAGATATTGCTCAGCTATATCTGCTGTTTTGCCCCAGGCGATAATTTGGTGCCATTGGGTTTGATCAACCTTTTCTCCATTGGCTTTTTTATAACTTTCTGATGTAGCCAGAGAGAGTGTGACTTTTTTCTTACCTGAATCAAAAATTTTAACTTCAGGATCTGCACCAAGATTTCCAATAAGCTGTACTCTGTTTCTTAAATTGTTCATAATATTAAAATTTAAAAGGTTTATAAATTATTTGAATTTCGTCAATTGTTGAAGCAAAGGAAATGGATGTGAGTGTACCGATTTGTTTAACTAACATTT
>CAYREN010000621.1:0-2757 GCA_964423255.1 uncultured Roseivirgaceae bacterium
CCCATCATTCAATCGTTTGGCGAGAAATGCAATTAATCTATCTTCAGGATACTTAACTAACAGGGTGTTGAAAATAGATTTTGCTTTATCGGCATTTTTATCCAATAATTCAAAAGCCTGGAAATAGTTTGAACACCTACTGGATTTGTAATCAACTTTTGAAAGAGGCTCAAAGGTTTCTACAAATTTAGATTTCCTTTGCAATAGCAAAGAACCTATTTGTCTGCCAATAAAATTTGGATTCTTGGAAACAGTTGACGCACTAATGCAGACCCTTGTTCCCAAATATTTATTTACACTTTCTAACCTGGCAGCGGTATTTACTGCATCGCCTAAAGCCCTGTAATCAAATTGGTTTTTACTACCTACATTTCCTATAATTACCATGCCTGTATTTACACCAATTCTCGTATGTCCTAAAATAATGTATCATTCTGGGGGAAAATCCCTCGCCTTTAGGCGACACCAAACCTATCGGTCTTTTAGTTGATTATTGATTTCCTATTAATTTGGGAGCTTTCCTTGCAATGAATATCATGTCAGTTAAAAATGTGCCATCCGGTTCTGGGCATAATTTCCTTTGAAAATTAATAATTTGAAGACCATATTTTTTTAAACATTCTAGCAAAATGTCTGCCTGATGATAATGAATATAAACCTGATTTTGGCCACTAAAACTTGTTTTTTCGTATCCTGATTTATTATAATCATCTTCCATTGTACTGAAGTATAGCAGGCCATCAGAATGCAGTAATTTTGATATATCCTTTATCAATTTAGCAGATTCTTCTTTGGTCAGGTAGGGCATACAAAATCCACACATTACCGCATCAAATTTTCTATCAAGTTCCAAAATATCACGGCAGTCCATTGCAAGAAAATTAGCCGTTGGATTATTTTTCTTTGCCAATTTGATCATGTTAGGAGCAATATCACTGGCTATTATATTGAAGTCCGGACGGCTTGAAAGCAAATATTTAGTTACATTTCCAGGCCCACATGCAATTTCGAATATATCAGCGTTTTTCTTTTCAATCAATTCGCAAAACATTTCATATGTATCATCATACAAATCCATATCCATGACCTTGTCTTGATAATTTTCTGCAGCATTATTGTAAGTATTAAATGTTATCTTATTTCTATCCATTTCGAGTGATTTCTACCAATATAGTGTTGATAATACTAGTAATAAAAATACAATAACGAGTTCATGTTTTAATGAAATTATTTAATCAATAAAATATACTTCAGTACGTCGATTGGATATGTGTTTTTAATTGGAATACTGAAGGGTCTCCTTCGGAAGCCACTGCTAAGACTAAGTGAATCTGATCTTCTTTGGAAGACCCTGCAACGAAAAAGATTTGATCTCGTTTGGTTTACTCTGGTGAGACTTAAAAAAGAACTTTTTCTGTGCAAGCAGGGTCTTCCGAAGGAGACCCTGAGCTAAATTTGAACTCGTTTGGAACGGTACAACTGGAATTATATATCTAAAGTCGATTTTAAGTTGATGCCTTGGATAATTATTTGAGGTGTGTCGCTCCCCAAGTCCTTTTTGTAAAATTTCAGATTTACAGTTTTGCTTTCTCCCGGTGCAAGTGAAATATAATTATCACTCCAAAAAACGGGTAATATTGATGAACCGTCAGATTTATTGACTGCATTCAATTCAATGAAAAATGCCAGTTTATCTGATGGATTATTAATAGTTACATTTAGTTCCCACTCTTCTCCTTGTTGTAAGATTTCTTTTTTGACCAAAACATCTACTTTTTGCATGGAATTTATTTTGGTAAAATCTGCATATTGCTTTTGTGGCGTATAGAACCAAACATACTTGTCCCATGCCATTTGGTCCTTTTTGGTAGCAAGCCAATAAAAATTATCTGAGACTAATTTCCCGGAAGCATTCTTCAATTTCATATCCAGAAAATAGACTTCCTTTTTTCCTTTCAATTTGGGTAACGCGATCAATTCTTTAAAGTCATTTTCCCGCAACTTTACAGTTTCTTTCTTTTCAAAGACTACCTTAGAGTTCATATCGTAAAGGGTAATATGCGCTTCATAACCTTCAATTCCTTTCTGCTTATCGTTGCTTACGTAGATTTTATGATCATGATAATTATAGATAAGTGTTGAAGGTTGACCGGCTTTCAAGGTGCCAAAGTAAGCTCCCGTTGGCATCAGGTAATAATCATATAGTTGCCAGTAAAATTCTGGCCATGGAGAATTCAGCATCCATTGTACCACACCTGTAGCTTTCTTCCTGTTAATGACATGTGCCTCAAACATTGGTCGCATAGCTTCATAATTCATTAATTGTGCTTTAAGTGCTAATTCCTCCAAATTTTTTGGCTCTCCATATTTATTGTTCAATGCCTCCAGATAAACAGTTACACTATTAAAATCTTTTCGTCCGGAGTGATAATTCCACATATCGTTGGCAGGTGGCCATAGATATTCTTCAGGAATCATTTTCTTGATACTTCCAATAGGTGGTATTTGTGGGCCGGGTCCTGTTTCAGAATTAAAACCGTATGCACCCCCATATTTGCTGTCATCTTCAAACCAATAAACTGGTGGCACATATTCGTATGGTCCAAACATTTTCATCCCTGAGGGGCCGGATATTTCACTTTCAAATTCACCCGCAGAAAGTAATAGCGATCTGGTATCATCAAACTGTTCCAGGGTTTTATGATATCTTTTTTCCAAACTTGGCTTTGGCATGGCATCGCTGCCAACAGCCCAGCA
>CAYREN010000622.1:0-2753 GCA_964423255.1 uncultured Roseivirgaceae bacterium
GGTGCTACCCAATTGGAAGGCGGCTTCAAGGTAGGACCTGCCATAATTCTTATATCAATATTGATACTATTTGTATTGGTTGGTATTCTCTTCAGAGCTAAGGATACCACAGATTTTTATGCAGCAGGTCGAGGAATTTCCAGAGTCGGTTCAGGGATGGCCATTGCATCGAACTGGATGAGCGCAGCTTCTTTTCTGGGCATGGCGGCACTCATGTACGGATCTGGATATCACGGGTTAGCCTATGTTGTTGGCTGGACAGGAGGTTATGTACTTCTATTAATATTAATGGCCGGGCAGATAAGAAAATATGGAAAATATACTGCTGCTGATTTCATTGGAGACAGATACTATTCCCAAGGATTAAGAGCGGTAGGAGCAATCATAGCCATTCTAATTTCCATTTCATATTGTGTTGGTCAATTTGGAGGAATAGGACTCATGTTTAAATGGGTCATGGGAATAGATTATACAGTGGCTGTTATTATCGGCGGATCAGTGGTGCTGGCATACACACTCATTTCGGGAATGCTTGGCGTAACGAAAAATATGCAGATCCAATATATCATCATTATAATTTCTTTCATCATCCCACTATTTATTCTAACATTTAAATTTGATTATTTCTGGTTGTTACCTCAAATAGGATATGGTTCTGTAGTTTCTGACATAGTCTCGGGAATCCCTCTAAGCGAGTCAAATCAATTGCTCAATTCTCTGGGCCATGATTTTGCTATTGTTCCAGCCCCTGAATTTGCTATGCCCTGGGATCCAGCTACAGGCAAGACATTTTTTCAATGGATAGCCATAGCATTTTCACTCATGATTGGCACAGCAGGATTGCCTCACGTAATTCAGCGTTTTTATGTTGTTCCAAAAGCCAGAGACGCCAGATGGTCAGTAGTTTGGGGATTGTTCTTTATTTGTATTTTGTATTGGAGTGCTCCTGCTTATGCAGCATTTGGAAAAATACTATCCTCAAATCCAGAAGTTGGTCAATTGGCCAAAGATGCAATCGTTGTTTATACTGCCCAGCTTGGCGATGTGCATCCTTTGATTGTAGGGTTATTGGCTGCCGGCGGGGTGTCAGCTGCATTTTCTACAGTTTCAGGGCTTTTGGTTGCCGGAGCTTCTGCATTTTCACATGATTTATATTATAAGGTAATAAACCCAGATGCTTCACCAAAAAGACAATTGCTTTTTGCAAGGCTTGGCACTGTTTTAATGGCAGTAATTGTTACTGTCATCGCCTTATTCAAACTCGCCTTGATTGGCCAATTAGTGGCCGTTGCATTTTCTCTGGCAGGTTGCACAATTTTTCCATTGTTTCTGCTCGGCATTTGGTGGAGCGACTCCAACAAACAAGGAGCGATTGCTGGTCTTTCAGTGGGTGTGACAATTTCCTTAATTTCACTCTCCTATTTTATTGCAGGCAAAATGGGTGTATCCTGGCCATTTCATGAATTTGTTGATTACTGGTTAGGGGCATGGTATTTTGCATGGATTGGAGCGCCATTGGCTATCATCACCAATATCATAGTTTCTAATTTCACTAAAAGAACTCCTCTGGAAATACGGAAATTTTTAATGGAAAAAGTTCACTCTTAGGGATATCTTAAATGTCCAATATACTAGAGAATTTGATGAAACACCTTTATCCATATTGAAATAATCAATGGGATTTTTCGATAATAATAAAGCGAAAACACTATTCATCATTATGAGTGTTATTGCATTTTCGGGTATTGTAATTTCATATTTTTATTATAAAAACCTAAATGAATCAACCGATCCACGTATTTTAAAAGCGAGGAAGCTTTATGAAAATTACAATGTCTATGCATTAAACAATGACTTCGATGCAATTTTTTCGCTGATGGATTCTATCGAGCGGATTTACGCTGACTACGACCATTATAAAAACTCTTACGAGATTGGGGTTTTGCACAATAACCGTGCAGCTTCATGGCTCACCATGGCACTTTATGTAGAGAATATCCAACAAAGGCAACAAGATTCGCTATTAAACCTCGCAGAGATTTCTTCAAATACAAGCATTGAAAACTATCAAAATTGGCTTGAAAAATTTCAAGGCAAAAATTCAAATGAAATAGAAAAACTCATCTATGAAAATTTTTTATTAGGATTAGAAGGCTACAATGATAAACAGAAAAACGAATTTTTACTTTTTAGGATAAAGGAAATTGAAGAAGCACAAACTGAAACCAAAAGAAGGCTGTCAGTAAGCTATACCAATTTAGGTATTATCGAACGACACAAACTTCAATATAATCTGGCAGCTCGACATTATAAAAAGGCCATCGAATTGTGGGATAGGAATTTGTCTGCCGAAAATAACTTAAATATTTTATTGGGCAGGCCACTTAAAAAGAGGAGTTTTATTCAAAAACTATTTCCCCCTGAAAAAGACTAATCTGAACTATTGCTAATTCCATGAAAACAGGTTCTATATTATATTAACCCCGATATGCCATTGTAGATTTAAGCATGTACAAAAGATAGCTAAAATTCTGTGATTCTTTCTATTTTCCCATTGTATTAATAATTTCCATAATGATTCTGGATTATGCTACAAAGTCTTTATTAAATCATAAATTAGCATTAGAAATAGCAATAATTGGTAGTTATAAATGCTCAATTGTTATAATTCTCAAAACTATTAACAATTGTTTCTTTAGGTTAAGTTCTAATTATAACAGCATTTTGTTTAAAAAGCTCAAACATGGCATATG
>CAYREN010000623.1:0-2751 GCA_964423255.1 uncultured Roseivirgaceae bacterium
AATTTCATCATATGCTTACTGCTACAAATCCTGAATATGTACATCTTTGCCTCGATTCTCATTGGATTTACAGAGGTTCAGGGAATTCTCAGGTTGCTCTTTTTGATATAGTAGAGTTGTATGCTGACAGAATCGTTGAGTTGCATTTAAGACAATCGATCGGTGGAGTATGGAGCGAAGTATTTGATAAAGGTGATATCGATTATGGAAGGCTTGCTGATATATTGAAAAGTAAAAATATTATACCTCATTTGGTCTTGGAACAAGCAGTAGAAGAAGGCACGCCCTATACAATGCCTGCTGTTGAAGCAATCAAAAAAAGTGTAGTGAATATAAAAAATGTATTTGCATAGGGATGCTAAATAAAAGTTGTTGTAGAAAATCAATGTTCCATTTTATTCTAAAGTATAAAAAGGTTTTTTATTAACAATTATATTACTTGAGATTGAAATACAATTGAAAATGAACTTGAACAATTTTATTATTTGTAGAATAAACTTAGCTTACAATGCTTTTAAAAATGAAGAGTTAAAAGTTAATTAATTATTAATAATTCAACTGAAAGAAAATGAAAAGAAAAATTCAAAAAATTGTCTATTTACCACTGGCATTTTTATTCCTGATGCTATTAAGCTGTGAGGACAATACTGAGAAAATTGAAATGCTGAATTCTGAAAACTTGGAACTAAAAGAAAGCTATCAGGCACAGTTATTAGAAACTCGGGTGGTAACTAAAAAGGCCGATAGTCTACAATCAATAATTTATAATCTACAAAACCAGGTAAATAAATTGGCAGGAAATGCTCCTTCAAATAAAGCAAGTGATAAAGATGAAAAAGCTATAGAAGGGTTGGTAAACAATATTCATAAAGGATGGGAACAAATGATTAAGAGCAAAGATACAAATGAGCTGTTAAAATATTTTCTTCCAAAATACACCACAAGCACAGTACGTATCAATACAGAAAATATCCCTGCTGTAAAAAGGAGCAACGACTCAAATTTTAAAGAACATCTTGAAGAATTAATTTCAGCAAATGATGTTTCTGTTACTTTTGGTCAAACTAAATTTTTCTACACTGAAGTGAAAGGAAATTTCTTTGTGACGAATTTCAGAACGAGGATTCGTATTTACCAAAATAATAAGCAGGTAAGCACCAGTTCCATTATTACTCAATTGGCTGGAGAAAACAAAGATGGATGGAAAGTTGGTAGCTACAATTGGGTTAATTTTAATTATAATTGATTTCGTAAGTACTTAGTTCCGGTATTTCCGATTTAATAATTCTTAAAAAAAACTGAGCTTGCCACATTTTGGCAGGCTTTTTTTGTATCAAAAAAATCTGTTTTCTAGTTTGGTTAAGATATGTTCTATATTAGAAGTATAACTACTGCATAACCAATAATAATAAATCAATGAAAGAAGATCCAAAATTAAACTCTGCCATTCATTATACTATCGAAATTGTGATTAGACTTGGTTTTTTATTTTTATTGATTGCATGGTGTCTTCAAATCATCTATCCTTTTGCAGGGATAATATTGTGGGGTATCATTTTGGCATTGGCCACAGTACCACTTTATGATGCTTTAAATTCAAAATTGAATGACAAACCTTCGTTGTCTGCTGGTATCATTGTGCTATCTGGATTTTTAATAATGATTATTCCCAGTTGGTTATTTCTTGATTCTATGGTGGAGGGGATTAAAGTAATAAATGATGGCTTGAACAGCGGGACTCTTAAAATACCACCCCCAACTAATCAAGTCTCTAATTGGCCTATAGTAGGTGAAAAGATTTATGGAATATGGGACATGGCTTCTAAAAGTTTGGAAACCCTTATATTAAAATATAAGGATCAAATTGTAGGAGTTGCAGGTTCATTGTTTGAGGGGGCATTAAATATTGGAGGTAGTGTAATTCAATTTATTTTATCGATAATAATTGCAGGTGTTCTTCTTGCAACAAAGGGAACAGATCAGGCTGCCAGACAATTTTTTAATAAACTTGTAGGAGCAAAAGGTGATGAATTTGCTGATGCCACCGAGACAACAGTTAGAAATGTAACCAAAGGAGTAATAGGAGTAGCTATAATACAATCTGTACTTGTAGGTATTGGATTTTTATTAGCCGGAATACCTTATGCTGGTTTATGGACACTTTTGGTAATGGTTTTAGCCATTCTTCAATTGCCTCCTCTTTTAATAATTCTTCCAGTAGTTTTTTACCTTTTTTCCAATACAACTATATTGCCTGCTTCGCTATGGACAGTTTACCTACTCCTTGCCGGTGCCTCAGATAATCTGCTAAAGCCCATATTACTTGGCAAAGGAGCACCTGTTCCAATGTTGGTAATTTTTATTGGAGTTATTGGAGGTTTTATGCTTTCAGGATTTATTGGTTTGTTTACAGGGGCAATTGCCATATCATTGGGATATAAATTGTTTTTATCTTGGCTAAATGATGGAGATAGTTTAGAAGAGCATAAATAAAAAAACCGAAAAAAATTTTGTCCGGTTTTAATAATATCAAAGGTGTAGACCACACTCTGTCTTTACAGTCTGGGCCCATCTTCCTTTTCTTTTCTTTCCCTTAAGAGTACAATGTTTACATCCAATTGATTCGTAGCCCAGGGGCTTTAACGGATGAATAGGCAAATTATTTTCTTCTATGATGGCCAACGCTTCTTTTTCTTTTACATCCAGAATAGGATAAAACTTGATCATCCCTTTTTTCTCTTCAAAAATATT
>CAYREN010000624.1:0-2726 GCA_964423255.1 uncultured Roseivirgaceae bacterium
TCTTTTTGAGCTTGCTCATCATGCCCTGGGCCTGGGAGAGTTTATCCTGGTGATTAGCAAAATAATCCGTGGCTTTTTTTACCACTACTTCTTTAGCCTCGGCTTTCAAGGCCTGCTTATCCTGATAACGCTTGAGATCTGCCAGCATACTTTCGGGGAGGCCTTTTAGTGCTGAGAGTTCTTTGGTTTCATTATTGAGAGCCTGGAACTCCGACATCTGCGCTGCCCTGCTGTCTATGGTTTGATCGATGTTTGATGGGTTTTTGAGGAGTTCTTGGTATTCCTTGACTTCGCTGGGCATTTGGTAGTCCGACTTGTCGGGATTGATCCAGTCGGTGTTTTTTAAATCGCCCAATTTACCCAGTTGGTCATCTACTTGGGAGGTAATAGAACTTAACCCATTGTCTGGTATGGACAGTTTGTTTAGACCCAGTTTATCTGTATTTAGATTGGGCATGTCGGGTAAAGAAAGCTTCTCTAAGCCGGGAAGGGGTTTTCCTTTTAGGCCTGTTTTATCTGAAATCCCAGATACTGAATTGCCAAGTTTACCTACTTTATTTAGTAGCTGATTTTGAAGTGAATCTATTCGAAAAGTGAGCTTTGAGCCTAAACTATTTAGGCTGTCTGTGGTGGTTTGTAGAAGATTTGCCGATTTGTTGGATAAGGAATCAATCTTAGTAAAAACCTTATTTTGTAGATTGCCTACATTTTCATGCCTGCCCGCCCATCCACGGCTGGCAGGCGTGGCGGGGATTTTCGGGATGTTTTCTTCGATTTTTGTTTGGGCAGGCTCGGTGGTTTCTGAATGCTGGGCATACCCATGACAGAAACCCATAACCAATACAAAAACCATTATGTGCTGCACCTTGCTATTCATTGTTTCTTCTAAAAATATATTTGCCCTTTGGAGTCTCTGACTTCTTTTGCTTCATTTTCTTTTACTCATTGACCGGAACACAGATTTTACCCGGAGGGTCAATTCTTCATTTCTAGTTTGAAGTCTCTCCCTTGGAAGACTCCAAATAAAGGAGGCAATTCTCTTTTGTTGAAGCATAGCTCTTAAACCTCTCCAATTCTATTGCTATCTTTTGTTCCCATTCAACCTGTCTATAATTATAATTTCCGTGAGCAGTATCTTTATCATACTTTAAATTCAATTCTTCTTTTTCTAAAAGATATTTTTGAATAATATTTCTATATACTTCAATATCAACTACAAATTTGCATCTCAGTTCTTTTATTTTTTTCCTCAGTTTCCTGGCATATAATTCGGCAATATCAAAATGCAATTGTTCATGCGCCAAAGTATACAATGAAGTGGTATCTTTTGTCCATGCCAAATTTTTTAAAAAATATACAGTTACTTGAAAATTAGGTCTATCTGCTTCCCAAAATCCTTTTGCAACAATTTCGTTAGGACAAACAGCAACTTTTTTTGAGGAAGATTCATCTTGGGGTATTTGACCTTTAAAATCATTCCAAATAAGTTTATTATTGCTGTTCCAACATTTATATAAGGTCGAATTAGATTGTCCTGTTGCAATACCAGAAATTAATAAAAGAGCCAAGCAGTATTGATATTTATACATTACTCTCATTAATTAGGGTTTTTTAATACAAATGAGGTTCTTCTGCCAGCAGGTGTCTTATAAGCTGTTCCAGGGCCATAATCCAATCGTCCAGCATCAATACCATTAGCAATAAGAGAATCATATATAGCTTTTGCTCGTGCTCTCATTAAAGCCCTTCTCGTTGTCCTTTTTCCATTCAATATTGCTGGTTCATTTAACGCTATTTCATCATTGCCGAAGGATTTACTTTTTCCGATATCACTACCAGTATTACCCACTATAAATAATTGTAGTTCAGGATAATCTTTGAGAGTTTTTATTAAATCAGATAACATCTTATTAGTTCCTTCTGTTTTATAAAACTCATTTGAATTGGATTCAAATTTAATACTCCCAGAAAAAGAAATCCTTTTTCTGGGAGGAATATCTCTCCCCCTAAAAGTAGGAATCTTTGGTTCATGGAAATCAACAAGACTAATATCAACATCAAAGTTTGGCTCTCCCAACGATGATACACCGATAGGTGATATACTCGATAAGAAATATGTGTTCCGAGATGTTGATTCATTTGCTGACTTCGAACTCTTTTTCCCTTTATTTTTCCGCCTTTGTTTCTTACTTTTTGGCCCATCCCATTTCCTTTTCTGAGATGCCATACGTTGAGTTTTTCTCTTTCTTCTTTCCTCTTTTGTACCAAATAGCCAGTCCAATGGTCCTAACCCGTCAGGATCACCATAAAGGATGGGATTATCAAAGCCAAAGCTATATGGATTTATCCCTGGGAAAAAATCAACCAATGGGTCAACACTTTGGAATCTTCCCAATGCAGGATCGTACATTCTGAACAAAGTTTGATATAGACCTAAGTCAAGATCATTTTGTCTTTCAACTCCATTATAAAGAAAATCCTGGCTTTGTTCCTCTTGATTTTGGTATTCATTGAAAGTCAAGCCAAAAGGATAGTAATCGTCTGCCTGCACTATCGACAAGTTGCTGCTATGCGTTATTTTCAGATCGTCGAAATGTACATCCACATCCAGATTGCTTTCGTTACTCACATAAATATATAAATATCCAGCCTCTTGTACAGGAAATGTCAATGAGAGTTTTTCAAAATTGTCATTTGCATTATTGGATATCTGTGAAAAACCTCCG
>CAYREN010000625.1:0-2720 GCA_964423255.1 uncultured Roseivirgaceae bacterium
ACCTGCCCCGTATGATAAATGGCATCTGAAATTGGGCCGTTTATCATATTCCAAAATGGATACCCTTTGTCATTATCTTTTTGAAAATCTACACCATGTCCATTTGTATCCTCGCCCTTTAGTATCTGGCTAGCAGCCCAAAAATTATCAAGTGTGTTTTTGCGTTTTTCTTCAAAATCTTTGTGCTCTTTTGACGGAATGTCTTTGTTTTGAAGTCTTTTCAAAATCGAAATTGATAGCCCATAAATGTGATCAATTGTTTCTCCAGTAGTTCTTGAGTCGGCACTTGGGCGATATGACAAATCATTTATTCTCAGATCTTTTGAAGCCCAGTAATATCTATACCCAAGTCCATCTACCATACGGGCAACAACGTTTTCCGCAGTAAAGGAAGTTGGATATTCAGGAATTTGATGATAAGGCAAATCAGATTTTTGAGGTGAATTTAGATCTTGTGCAAATGATTGACTAGTCATAACTAAGAAAATAATATGGATTGGAAATAATTTCATAATTGAACATTCTATTTCAAAAAGTTTCAATTTAGCAATAATTATTTACCCATCTTAATAAAGATAAAGAGACCACGGTGTCAAATAATATTTCAGCGATCAATACTATTTATGCTCCAATTCGAATGAGTCCAGTAACCCACCATGCGAGCCATCACTATCCATTTGTACAGCTTTAAATTTCAACTTTTTCCCATCAATTTCTACTATCACATAATGGTATTGATAATACTCGCCGTCATCGGTCTCATCATTATCAAGACTGGCCTCATGGTCTGGATAGTCAATTTGTTCCCATTCAAAATATTTGTGATTGTCCAGATTGGAGCCACCCCCACCAGCAATGATATAGGTAGCATTGTTTCCTTTGCCGGTAACTGGATCATAAGGAGGGTGAGGGAGACCGCGCTCGTAATCGTGCGTGTGCCCTGCAAAAACAATATCAACTTCATTGGCTTCAATTACAGGAACAATTATTTTTCTGAGTACAAGCTCTCCATCATAGGGCCCTCCTGACCAAGCCTCAGAATAAGGGGGCTGATGGACTGAAATAAATATCCATTCACTCACTTCTTTTGCTTTTTTTAGATCCTCTACAAACCAATTGTATTGTGGACTATTGAGTGAAATGCCATCGCCATCATCAGACTCATTTTTATTGGCATCAAGCATTATAAAATGTGCATTGCCATAGTCAAATGAATAGTAATATTCCGTGCTCCCGGTAGATTTTAAAGGGTGGTGTGTATATTTTTCAAATGGAGGGACAATTCTTGTATGGCCATATCCACCATATTCATGGTTTCCAATTGAGATATACGTGGGAACTGAGTTGCTCAAATGTCTGAGTGGGTAAAAGTATTCATCTATCCAGCCCATCAAGTTGGTTCCTCTCGACACCACATCTCCTACATTCAAGATCAGGTCGGCATTTTCTTTTGTCATGAGCTTGACGAGGTTATCATGAACCTTGGGATAGGAACGATTGTCACCATAGACAATAAATTTGAAGGGGTCATCTCTGGGTTTTTTAGTATTAAATGAAAAAACAGGGCTACTGATATTTCCACAATTTACGCGATATTGATAGGTAGAATTGACCTCAAGCCCAACAAGGGTTATCTCGTGCATCACAGAGGCCACGTTTTCTTCCTGAACAATCATATTCAAATTATTGTTCTTCCCATATTCAATATTGCAGATAGAAGGATAAACAGTTTCCCACATTATGGTAATTCCATCATCTTCTAATGCTTGCAAATAAGGAGGAATCATAAATGCGGGGTTGCTCTTTAATTTCGCTTCCAATGTATTGAGATGACTTGAAATCAAATTAATGGCTCGCTCATTATTTCCATCAATATTCTGCTCAATTGTTTTACTTAAAATATCAATTATCTCCATATTTGGCTTTGGGTGCCTTAGCATATATCGTTCGAGCCTATCACTCAAAAGCATCATGCGCTCATAATTTTTATTAAGACCGTAAGCCTCATCAGTAATTAATTTTGCACTACTCAGGTTTCCGGAACCCCACAAATTGAGTATTTTGATAGCAATAAAAATTTCGTCTCCTGCTTTGGCATTTTGAGCTATTGTAATATTTCCGGCTCCCGAGCTGAACTCTTGATACAGTTTCCCGTCGAGCCAAATTTCACCATTGTCATTGGCATTTACCAACAATCGTAAGCCCTTACCATCTATTCTAAAACCATCTATTTCTTCTGGGATTATGAAAGAGTTTCGATACCATGCCGATTCTCTTTCCCCTCTCCAACTCTGGTTGGTCTTTCTCTTTTCCCAGTTGCTGTCATCAAATTCTGGTTGAGAAGCATCATCTATTGCGTTTTGTTTAAATTTCCATTCTGCTAAAGTCAGACCGGGGCCAGGTTTGAGTTGAGCTAATTTTGAGGTGCTATTGATATATTTTGCATATCCGATAGGCATACCTAATAATTCAGCCTTTGAGAATCGCATGTTGTAGCCACCATTTTTTGTTTTGATGGCAAGGTTAAATTTCTTTCCCGGTTTTGCATTTGACATTAGAACACCTTTACTATTATATCCTGATGTCGTATATAATTTCTTGCCATCTACAAAAACCTCTCCCCAAGGATCGACAGTGATCAAAAGCACAACATCCAACCCGTCGAGTTCCTTTGGAATGCTTACTTCCTGTTTAAACCATTTTACACCTTGTTTTTCCCA
>CAYREN010000626.1:0-2718 GCA_964423255.1 uncultured Roseivirgaceae bacterium
TTATGGGATTTATGACTGAGCATATTGGCATCTTATCTGCAATAATCGCACATGTTATTATAGATATAATATTGCTATTTAAAATTGCTTCTTTTAGAAAAGAAATAGAATAATCATCAGCCCGATCTTGAAGAAATAAATGTCCTCAATTTAATTAATTAACCTTTGGATAATAGGATTATGGCTAAACTAATATTCCTCCATCTTGATAACCCGGCTGAGCCCAGCATAATGCATGCGGGCCACTGTGTTTTGACATCCGGTATTCCAATTCTTTTCTGTCTATACCAGCCTTGTACCCAGTGTTAAATTTTTTGGCCAGTTCTATATTTTCTTTCAATGGTTTCATTCCATAATGTCCAACCAGTGCAGAAGCAACACCTTTCTGTGTCCAGGCGTATTTAAATAGCTCTTCCGTAGTTGCTTCTTTTCCTACAATATTTCTCATAACTTTCATGGCAATTACCCCTACATTATTCTTTTGAGCAACAGGTAAAGCCAACTTGGCAAAATCTCCATATTTGGTGGCATTCATTGCGAGAAGGGCGACATCAAAATCAAGATGCTCAAGCAGATCACGTGAACGCTCTGCACTATTCATGCTGGAAAATCCAATAAACTTAATTACTCCGGAATCTTTCAACTTAACCATTTCTTTATAAAGACCTTTTTCTATCAATGAAACATCATCGGACGGCATAATCGCATGAATAAATAATATGTCGATATGGTCTGTTTGCAAGCTTTTTAAACTTTCCTCGAGATCTCTTTTCATTTCATCTGCATCTCGTGATTCAATTTTGGTAGATAATATGATCTTCTTTCGGTATGGCGCCAATATTTTTCCATATCGTTTTTCACCACTATCAATGGAATTGGAGTTTCCCATATTAAAACCTGAAAGAGAATAAGAAGGGGCGGTATCAAACATGTTTACTCCACTTTTGATAGCCATCTCCAAGGATTTTTCCCACTCACCATCGTCATTCTTTAAAAACTGAGACCCACCGCCAAATGACAATATGGAGACTTTAAGTCCGGTTTTTCCCAGAGTCCTCAGGGGCATTTTATTTTCTTTAGCGACACCTGCAAGAGCTATACTACCAGACGCCATTCCTGCTAATGATAATGCAGCCGCACCGGATGCAGTTTTTTGGATGAATTGTCTTCTCGAATAATTTTCTTTCCTGGTTTTCATAATATGAGTTTAAGCTTTTAGCAATTTACAATAACATTAGATAAAATACCTATTGCTCCAGGAAGTTTATCAGGGATCTAATTAAGAAGGGATTGATATTATTTTCACTAAATGAAACACATCCAACTTTATTAAAGAGGTCACTAAAATATTTGAATATATGAACCTCAATGAAATTATTCTATTTTTAATCTTTAATTCTTGCTAATTAGCACTACAATGATGAAATTAATTTTAATGAAAGCTAACACCTTAATATTTTCTGTTTTTTTAGTACTACTGTTAGTAACAGGCGTAAATGCACAGTCAAAGGAAAAAGTGAAAGAGATAAAAAAGGATAGCGACAGTGCCAAAAGTGAGTTTATTAAGGCTGATTAGCAGATGGAAAAGCATTTTAAAAATGCATATGGAGATGTAATTTTTCCAAATGTAGGGAAAGGTGCAATAGGAATTGGAGGTGCCGCAGGAAATGGAACTGTGTACGAAAAGGAAAATAAAATTGGCATGGCTAAACTAAGTCAGTTGAGTATTGGATTTTAATGGGGAGGTCAGGCTTATCGAGAAGTCATCTTTTTTGAAAGTAAAGAAGCCATGGATAGATTCAAGGAAAATAATATCGAGTTGTCAGCTCAGGTTTCAGCGGTAGCTGTTACCCTTGGTGCATCGGCAGATGCCAAATACGCAGAAGGTGTTATGGTTTTTACAATGCAAAAAGGAGGGCTAATGTACGAGGCTTCTGTTGGGGGTCAGAAACTAAAATTTAATCCTTTTTAAGATATAAAGTTTTATCAATTGCTAGTCAAATAATTGTTGCTCGTTATTTTCTTTTTAGAGCTTAGCCAACTAAAAGATCAACTTTTATACAATTATATAATTTTAAAAATTAAATTTTTGATTATGGAGAAAAGAAGAAAATTTTTAAAATCAATGGCCTTATCAACAGGGGCTATATTTACATCTAACGATATATTTTCAAGGCCTGGTTTTAATTCAGATATAAAAATTTCGTGTCAAGAATATACATGGCGCACATTTTTCGAAAGAGAAAGTCAGACATGGATGAAAAATCCTGATGAGTCATTCACTTCCTTCAAAGAATCTGGTCTCATGGCTTATGAGCCTAGTTTTCTCAATTCAAATAAGGTAATTGAACTAAAGCCAATCCTGCATAAATTTAACCTTAAATCGAAGTCCATGTATGTAAATTCAATTTTACATGAACCTGAACTTGTAGATGAAAATATTTCAAACGTATTGGCGATTGCCAAAGAAGCTAAAAGTATTGGTGGCGAGATATTAGTTACCAATCCCTCTCCTATCGCGTGGGGTGGAAAAGGAAATAAAACAGATAAACAAATAAAGAGCCAGGCAGTAGCGTTGAATTTGCTGGGGAAGGAATTGGCATCAATTGGTATAAAACTGGCATACCACAATCACGATATTGAAATGAGAGCAAGTGCTCGTGAATTTCATCATATGCTTACTGCTACAAATCCTGAATATGTACATCTTTGCCTCGA
>CAYREN010000627.1:0-2717 GCA_964423255.1 uncultured Roseivirgaceae bacterium
TCTGATTATTTTTTGGAGGCTTTATGGAGTTGCTTGATACCTTGTTCCCTTTGGGTTTGGCACATTATATTACAGGCGGTTTGCTTATTGGTTTAGGAGTCAGTCTTTTGTTTGTTTTGACAGGTCTGGTTGGAGGAATGAGTAGCGTCTATTCGACAGCCTGGTCATACTTTTCAAAAATAGCATTTTTCCAGCAGGAGAAACAAATTAAAACACGACAGTGGCGATTAGTCTATGCAGCGGGGCTGATTTTAGGCGCTTTTATCTGGCTAAATTTTTCTGATTCAGAGGTAGTTGTGACAAGCATTCCGTGGGAACAATTGGCACTGGGTGGTTTTATTGCTGGGTTTGGTGCTCGGCTTGGAAATGGATGTACCTCAGGTCATGGTATTTGTGGTATCGCCTCGCTTAGCTTGCCCTCTGTACTTGCTGTTTTGGTTTTTTTATCTGCAGCCATGATTACGGCACAAATTATTGCAGCATTAGGATAATATTTTATGAAAACCGCTATTTATTGGCTTGCAATTTTAGGATCTGGCACTTTGTTTGGTCTGGGTCTCTCTGTTTCAACGATGATTCAACCAGAAGTCGTATTGAGTTTTTTACGGTTTGAAGATTTTGGTCTTTTATTAGTCCTTGGTGGTGCTACAGGATTGACTATGATCGGTTATCAAGTGGCCCCCCGGCTTTTAAAAAAACCTCTATTGGCCGCTCAATTTGGGAAAAAGCCATTTGAAACAATGAAGCGAACACTGCTTGGAGCTGTTATTTTTGGTATTGGTTGGGGAATTTGTGGTGTTTGTCCAGGCCCTGCTATCGCAGGTCTTGGTGCGGGAAACTGGCCATTACTAATTGCACTTTTTGCTATGTTTGCAGGTGCCTACGTTCAAGGAAGATGGTTTTCCGGGCATTAGGGAGCTGGAAATAAATAATTATCTAATATCTCTAGTCTTTTTGTCCGTCTTCATCGGTGAAGCAACAGGCGCATAGCAGGCTACGTAACTGTTGCTGCAACGCAAAAGACGGGCAAAAAAAGACAAGTCAATTGTTCAAGTTATCCATGCACGTTAGAACCATACTTTGATTATGAATGCTAAACATTGTTTAATATCGTTTACTTGCAGTCTTTTTTTGTTAACAACGCCTGTTTCATCTAAAGAATTTTCTAGTACACATGATGCAACTGCTTTAATTGAATTGTTTACTTCTGAAGGATGCAGCAGTTGCCCATCTGCTGATAAATGGTTGCGAGGACTCAAATCTGACCCTCAATTATTTAAAACATTTATTCCTCTGTCTTTTCATGTTGATTACTGGGATCGATTGGGTTGGACTGACCGTTTTGCGAGTAACCAATACTCTCGTAGACAATATCAACACCAAAAGGAAGGAAGCATAAGTCAAGTCTACACACCAGCGATTGTTGTTAGCAACCAGGAATGGAGAAGCTGGAGGCTAAATAGTGAGTTTCATTGGCCTGAGAAGCCAAAAAAGGTAGGTGTTCTTAAAGCTGAATTTAATCAAGACATGCAGCAACTCATGGTATCGTTTACTCCCGAATTAATAATGAATGACAATGAGTTGAGTATTAATGTAGCTATACTTGGCATGGACTTATATAGTGAAGTGAAATTGGGTGAAAACAGGGGGCGTAAATTAGAGCACGACTTTGTGGTATTGAGACATCATCAACAACAAGTGACGTTAACAAATTCTAAAACGCAACAATGGCAAATAGCAATGCCCAAGACGCCTGATAAAGGTCAAAAAAAAAGCGTACTTGTAGTCTGGTTATCTGATGCCAATTCACAACATATTATTCAAGCTACAGGCGGTTATTTATAAAATCAGAAGGAGTAAGATATCATAGAGATGACTGTGCAAAATCAGGCCGCAATAACTATTCCTCTTTGGGCATATGCTTATGATGGCCCGGACAGTACGGGGAAAATTAAAACCATCCCTGACGATTTTGTTGTAGAAGAACAATTACCTTTTGAACCAGAGGGAGCAGGGGAGCATAGTTTTCTTCTGATAGAAAAATGTGGAGAAAATACCGAGTATGTTGCCAGACTATTAGCTAGATTTTCCGGGGTCAGACAGCGTGATGTTAGTTATGCTGGGTTAAAAGATCGCCATGCCAGGACAATACAGTGGTTTAGTATCTGGTTACCTGGAAAAGATGATCCCGATTGGAAATTGGCAGAAACTGATAATATCAAAATACTTAAAAACCTGCGACATATTAGAAAACTTAAGCGAGGAATATTGTCTGGTAATGATTTTAAGATAAGAATTAGAGATTGGCAGGGTGACAAGCTAAGGTTTGAAAAACAGCTGCTACAGATTAAAGAACTTGGGATACCTAATTATTTTGGTTTACAGCGTTTTGGATATCAAGGACAGAATATAAATAAGGCCATAGCCATGTTTCAAGGTGCTAAAGTAAAACGTCAACAGCGTAGTATTTACTTATCTGCAACGCGTTCTTATTTATTTAATCAGCTATTGGCAAAAAGAATAGAAGCAGGGAATTGGAATCAGGCTGTTTCTGGAGATTGTTTTATTTTTGACCAATCTAATAGCTATTTTAAAACTGATGAACTAGATGATTCTTTATTTCAGCGCATTAAGGAAGGTGAAATTCACCCAACGGGTTTGTTGTTTGGAAAAGGAGAAAGTGAAACAACGGGGCTGGTACATGACATTGAAAAAAA
>CAYREN010000628.1:0-2714 GCA_964423255.1 uncultured Roseivirgaceae bacterium
CTGACAGGCACCCGTAAAAAACGGGTAACTGTCAGATCAAGTCTGAGCTACTACAAATTAATCCGCCAGTTTCCCTTGGTAATGACACTAATACAACTTAATATTTAATTGGCATTCCATTGAACATTATCTCGTACCATTGCATTTAAAATAATAATAAATTTCCGCATACAGGCAGTGAGTGCCACTTTTTTAACTTTACCTTGAGCCAGTAATCGATTAACTTATCCAGCAAGGATCGAACTATTTTTTCTTTGATATAAATGTTTTATTGACAATTCGCCAATCACTATCACGTTTATACATTACTAAATAGTCAATGTAATGCATTTTTGGCGTATCAAAATCAAGCTTTACCATAGCCATTCTGTCATCAACTATATCAATAGACAATATTTTTGCTTTCCAGGTTTCCTTAACAGTTTCCGTGAAAAATCCAGAAAATTCTTTTAACGGAATAGATCTGATTGTCTCTTTTCCTGATTCCTTATCAATATTAATCGATTTTACGTGACCAAATTCTAAATCAAATGCTTTTTCTAACAGGCTTTGGTCTCCTTTGGCTGCCCCATTAAAATAATTATAGGCAGTTTCAACGATTGCTTGGTATCCTTTGCCGGTCAATGGCTCTGCATGTGCAGACATTGATAATAAGAGAAAAAATATCGCGGTAGTAAGTGATGGTATTTTTTTAATACATTTCATTTTATTATGCTTCCGTAGATTGATTTATCGGCGTTATTTGAAACCTGAAGAAGTAGGTTCGAATTGAAGTGCCTTTGTTAATCGTAGTCTATTGATAAAAATAAGGAGACTTCTTTAGTTGTTCAAATTCATCTTTGTCATGGTGAATCCATAACTTTGCCTTGGTGTTATCCAAAATATCATCGATCAGCGTAAAAGAATGTATGGTTTCCTTCTTATTATTCCATCCTGGCATACCATAATTTTCTCTATTTTCTTTAAAATGATATAAATCTCCCGACAAAATAATAGCCCCCGTTTTTGGCAAATCAACAAACAAGGACTGATGACCTGGGCTATGCCCTGGCGTAGAAATTATTACGACGGAACCATCTCCAAAAACGTCATGATCACCTGTCAATTTGGTAATATTCCCTCCACCTTCAATATGATAATCTTGGGGGCTATAGCCGTAATTTTCGGCATGTTCAGCATGCGCAATAACATGTTCTGACGCTTGCATTAACCACGTTGAAGCAGAAAATAATTTTGCGTTACCCGTATGATCATTATGTAAATGTGAGAAGGCCACATAGTTTATGTTTTCTGGCTTGACGTTAATTTCAGCAAGTTGGCTTGCCAGTGTTTTCACAACAGACATCTTGAATGCGCCATTCAACACTTCAATACCATTCTCCTGTCCAAGCAATTGATCATTGAGTCCTGTGTCCCACAACAACAAACCTTTTGGATGTTCGATCAAATAACATGGGTTGGCTAACGCTTTAAAGGTGCCTTTCTTTATATTAGGATTCAATAAAGACAAATCCCGCGCATCGATACGCCCACAATCAAACACGTAAAGCTTTAGTGGAGTATCTGCGCGCGAAGTAATTACGCCGGAAAGACCTGGCTCGCTCTTAGCCATAGCGTCAAAGGGGTCAGACTCGATTGATATTTACAAATTAAACCCCTCCAAAATAGAGCACGAATAGTAACCACTAATTCCATATAACTTTCAACAATATTCTGTGTTAAAATCAAACAGTTATCATCTTATATGAGCTATTAGTCATGTCAGCAAAAATGAAGCAAGTAATTGAAAACATTAAGGACTTATCAGCAGATGAGAAAGCTTTGGTTGCTCACTGTTTAATCTCTTCTCTCGAAACCAAACAGGATGATGGTGTTGAAGATGCTTGGGCAGATCTAGCCGAAAAACGTTTTCCCGAACTTCGCTCAGGAGCTGTGCAAGGTGTTAGTTGGGAAGATATTAAAAAAGACATAAAGGACTGATAGTTTGCGCTTAATATTTCATCCTGATGTAGCAACAGAAATATCCGCTTCTTACAATTGGTATCAAGAACAAGCACACGGGTTAGGTGAAAATTACAATGGAAGAACCAGCACGACATCTCTTGTTTCATGGAGTAATAATATTATTGCTAGCGTTACTAGCTGGCATTCCTTATGGCAAGGCAATATTAAAAAAAGAAGCGGAAAGACTTGTTTTTGCATGGCGCATCGCTCATTCCGCCTTAACAATGGGCGCTATATTGATGTTTGCTCTTGTGCCAATACTTTCACAGCTAAATGTTGACCTAAAAATCATGTGGTCTATTGCTGTGCTATTCATTGTTTCCGGTTATGCATTTTCGTTTGCCTTGTATCTGGGTCCAATCGTTGGTCATAGGGGGCTGACATATAAAGGTTCGCTTCCCGCCAAGATGGTTTATTTCGGAAACTCAACCGGTGCATTAACATCATTGTTGGGAACCTTTGTTTTGCTATATGCTGCATGGGAAACACTTTGATAAAAAATCACCTAATAGCGCGGTCGAGTGGGACTGGCCTTCCGCGGACGTTGTAAGAATCTCAGAATCAACTCCTCCAAAAATACGATAAAACAGTAAATACTTATTGTAAAACGATAATTACTTGTCTATACTCTTGTTTCCTGTTCTTGAAGAAGCTGAGGATTTAGACGATGAAAAGTAAAAACGAAAATATTAACCGCATACAACGTGTAA
>CAYREN010000629.1:0-2713 GCA_964423255.1 uncultured Roseivirgaceae bacterium
TAGCTGTCGCATTCGGTCTCTGGGGCATAACCAACGGTCAAATAAACATGGCATTAGCCGTTGTGTTGGGCATGACGCTAGGCATAGTTGTTGATGACACCATCCATATACTAGCCAAATATATTCGGGCAAGAAAAGAATTAGGCAAATCACCACAAGATGCAGTAAGGTACGCTTTTGCGACCGTAGGGAGGGCCGTCATTGTAACTACAATTATCTTAACAGCAGGATTTTCAGTACTTATGCAGTCCTCGTTTGGATTTAATTCCGACATGGGTAAATTAACCGCAATTACGATAGTGGCTGCCTTAATACTCGATCTAATGTTATTGCCTGCGCTGCTATTGATTATAGATAAAGATAAAACCTCAAAAAATATGGGGAAACTTGAGCATACAAAAGCGCAAGCAGAATCATCATTATTTAAATTATAAATGAAAAAAAAGATGAAAACTAAAACAACACAAACAGCAGTAGTAATATTATTGGTATGGATAGGCACTGCATTTATTTCGGTAAATACCGGATTGCAAATAGCAACAGATGCAGAAAAAGCCGATAATGGTTGGATTAGCTCTTCAAACATACTTACAATGACACTTACAAATCGGAAAGGACAAAAATCTACCCGTCAAATGCATGGATATTCTATGGAAGTCCAGGAAGATGGAGATATGTCCATGACTATTTTTGACACTCCGGCAGATGTAAAAGGAACAGCCAGTATGGTTTACACGCATAAAGTTGGCGACGATGACCAATGGCTATACCTTCCTGCAATCGACAGGGTAAAAAGAATATCTTCGTCCAATAAATCAGGGCCTTTCATGGGAAGCGAATTTGCTTTCGAAGATCTTTCTTCTCAGGAGGTAGAAAAATATACCTATAAGTATATATCTGAAGAAAGTGCAAATGGGGAGGCTTGTTATAAAGTAGAACGTTACCCTACAGTTAAATCTTCTGGCTACAAGCGAAACATCGTATGGTTCAACAAGGCCAACTACAGACCAGAGAAAATTGAATTTTACGATCGTAAGGATGCTTTACTGAAAACCCTCACTTATTCCGATTATAAGCATTACCTCTCCAAGTATTGGCGGGCAAACACGATGAAAATGGTGAACCACCAAAATGGCAAAGAAACCCTGCTCAACTTTTCTGAAATCAAATTTGGATTAAGTCTTACTGAGGACGATTTTTCACAGAATTCCTTGAAAAGAGCTAAGTAGTGCGTAACAATTCCCTGGTAGTTTGGATACTTGTAATAGCCTTATTATGGCAGACAAATGAATGTTTGGCGCAGGAGGCTGATCAAGAACCCAAAATTACTTTTGAGGTGTCTGGATTATTCAAGCTTGATTATCGCTATTTCCCGGATGAAGCACTCTATATTGGTCAGCATCAGGGGTATTTTTCTACCCTTTTTCAGCCAGAAATATATCTTGAATGGAACCAAGGAAAGCAACTATTGCAATTCACAGGTTTCGTAAGGCTCGACCAGTATGATACCTATCGAACACATGTAGATTTTAGAGAGTTGTATTGGCAAGCTATCTTTAAGAACTGGGAATTGTCGATTGGTGTAAAGAAAATATTTTGGGGAGTTACAGAATCCAATCACCTGGTTGATATAATAAACCAAGCAGACGCGCTTGAAGGTTTTGATCTGGAGCAAAAACTTGGACAACCGATGATTCATGCTTCCTGGTCGCCAAAATGGGGAACCATTGACATGTTTGCTATGACCTACTTTCGACAAATGAAATTTCCTGGACCGCAAGGCCGTTTGCGTCCTCCTCTAGTGATAGACTATGATAATACCGTATTTGAAAGTGAATCGGCGGAATATAACATTGATCTGGCCATTAGATGGTCACACTCTTTCAGCGTTTTTGATTTGGGAATATCACATTTCTATGGAACAAGTAGGTTGCCATTGTTTGTACCTACTGATAGCATCAGATTTACGCCCTTTTACGAATTAATAAATCAAACGGGTTTAGATGTTCAGGCCTTAACGGGTTCTATGTTCTGGAAAGCAGAAATAATTTACCGGCAAAGTAAGCGTAAGGTGATTACTGCTTTCACTGTAGGAGGTGAATACACTTTTAGCAATCTATTTCGTACCGGAATTGATTTAGGGCTAATAGCAGAATACAATTATGACGATAGACCCCTACAAGAGTCTATCAACTCACTTGATGATGACTTTTTTTTTGGGGCTCGTCTCGCTTTCAATGACAGACAAAGTTCAGATTTCTTAGGCGGTATAGTGATAGACCGCAATAATCAAACCTTCCGTTACTTTTTAGAAGCCAATCGCAGGCTTGGCGATTCATGGAAAATAAGCATTGAAGTTTCAGGGTTTGATAATATTGCACCAACGGAATTTATTTATCTTATCAGAAATGACAGTTACGCTCAATTTTCTTTGGCAAAGTACTTTTAGGGTCTGGACAAAAATAAGCGTGTAGGAGAATTGGTATAACTATACATCATAAATGTAATTTTTTGGTAATGGGGTCAAAAATGGTTGATGATTTTCTGTATTTTAATTACCGCTTTCCCATTTATACTATTATTGTAAAATCATACTAATACTTTTTTATCAGTGCATTAATCTACTTCAATATTATATTATTGTTATGAGTAGTAAAGTTGATATGGCTACAAAATATTGTTGCTTTTAAGTAGTTGCATGATGATAATTTGT
>CAYREN010000630.1:0-2710 GCA_964423255.1 uncultured Roseivirgaceae bacterium
ATTGTGGTAAAACGACAATCTAATTACCTATAGATTAATTGTGAATTTTTCCGGTTAATATTGCACCTTCGTTTAGAATCATGATAGGAATAAACAATAAATTATACACATATAAATTTTGGTTGCTTTGCCTTAGTTCTTTCCTGTTTTTTGCCAGCTTCAACCTTATCATTCCAGAACTTCCTGATTATCTCACATCTCTTGGTGGAGGAGATCATAAAGGCCTCATTATCCCATTATTTACATTGATGGCTGGTATCTCAAGACCATTTAGTGGTCGGTTAACAGATACCATTGGTAGAATACCAGTTATCATTTATGGGGTATTAATATGTATAATTGTAGGGTTTATATATCCCTTAATGACAACCGTCTTGGGATTTTTTTTATTGAGACTTATCCATGGCATGTCGACAGGATTTAAACCAACCGCTACTTCTGCCTATGTAGGAGATATTGCCCCTATAAATAGACGCGGCGAGGCTATGGGAATACTTGGTATGTTTGGCACTTTAGGAATGGCAGCTGGCCCTGCAATGGGAAGCTGGGTATCTATGACCTTTGGCTATGATTTGATGTTTTATTGTTCTTCAGTATTTGCAATGATGTCAATATTGGTAGTTGTAAATATGCCAGAAACACTAATACAAAAACAAAAGTTTAGATGGTCATTGTTAAAACTAAATCGCAAAGATCTATTTGAACCCAGAGCCTTACCAGCTGCTATTACAATGGCATTAATAGCCTTTTCATTTGGTGTAGTACTTACGCTTATTCCAGATTTAAGCAAACACTTAGGAATTACTAACAAAGGAATTTTTTTTAGTGTATTCACCATTTCTTCATTACTCATACGTCTTATCGCTGGGAAATTAAGTGATATTTACGGAAGAATTCCTTTAATGATAATTGGCTGCCTACTTTTAAGTATCACTATGTTCATTATTGGTAGCGCTACTGAAATTTTGGTCTTTTATATAGGAGCATTTTTATTTGGCATTGCTACTGGATTAAATTCTCCAACTATTTTTGCCTGGACAATTGACATGGCAGACAAAAACCATGTGGGTAGGGCAATGGCAACAATGTTTATAGCACTGGAAGTAGGCATAGGCATTGGAGGATTAATTGCTGGCTATAGTCACAATAACAAACCGGAAAACTTCATTATTTCTTTTGCCATTTCAGGTGTACTTTCTCTATTGGCAGCCATTTACCTGATTAGACAAAAAATTAAATTAAAAAAACAACAAATACAGAAATAGCTATCATAGAACTACAAACTTATTAATAAATACTTCAGAAGATGCCCCACACTACCACGCAAAAAATTCTATTTTTTTACTAGTCCATTAAAAATTCCTTTGCTTGTTTAGGTCGACTATTGCTCTGTGACATGATAAATATTATGATTGTATAAATACCAATAAATGTCCAAAATGGAAATCCCAAAATCCCGATAATTCCAATTACCAATGCTAGAGTTAGTGCCCATTCTTTTTTATAAAGCAAACCAACTCCTGCTATGAAAGCAGGTGTAGTCAGCATTAATATCAATGTAATCAATGCATACTTTGCAATATTCGCAGCGAATAAAACACCTTGATCATTGACGAAATTTGGAAGAATCGACGATGCCATCATTACAAAAAATAGAACCAGAACTACATTCAATAAGCTAAATACAATAAATAAAATACCCAATATTTTTTTATGCTGGTCAATATTTTCTTGGTTTTCCATATCTATTTTTACTATTAAAATTTAACTATATAAATTGAATTGAAATATTTTATAGACGGCCTGATGTGTTTTTTAGTCACCCATTAATATTGTTATTGAATACGAATAATACTCCTCCAATGATGATTATTTTCTTTAAATGGACTATTATTGGGATTATTGGATAATCTAACCTATATCATGAATAAACATTTATGTACACTACTTATTGGTTTCATTTTCACAAGTAATATTGTTTTTGCACAACAAATTACAAGTCGATTTGAGTCTACCTTTATCGAGTTTGAACAAGAAGACCAGCAAAATGGATATGACTCTAAGACCATTATTTTTACAGGAAGCTCAAGCATTAAAATGTGGAAAACCTTAAAGGAAGATATGGCTCCCATGAATGCAATTAATAGAGGTTTTGGTGGCTCAACCATTCCTGAGGTCACTGCAATTGCAGACAGGATATTGTTACCGCACCATCCGAAAATCATTGTATTTTACTGCGGAGAAAATGACCTTGCCAATGATCATACCAAACCAGAATTAGCACTTAAAAGTTTCAAGTTGTTTTATAGCTATATGCAAGAAAACATGCCAGAAACAAAAGTTTTTTTTATAGCAATTAAACCTTCAATAAGTCGTGTGAAATATTGGAATAAATTGAAAGAAGCCAATCAATTAATTGAGAAATTTATCGATAAAAAGGATAATTACTTTTTTATTGATACTGCCTCACTAATGCTTGATGAACATGGAAATGTACTTCAGGATATATTTATTAATGATAACCTACACATGAATGCAAAAGGGTATTCCATATGGACAAAAGAAATAAAACCTATTATAGAAGAATATTATCAGGAATGATCTTCTCTGTATGACACAATCCACAATCCTAAAAATGTAATGGACCCATTTAAAATCAATATCTCAAAACCAAATTTATAACCTCCAAGCCAGGCTTCAGAATTGATGT
>CAYREN010000631.1:0-2702 GCA_964423255.1 uncultured Roseivirgaceae bacterium
TTTGGCTCTCTTATTTATGTCTGTATCATCATTATATTATCCTTTTTGCTTTCCAATATTTTCAAATATCTCTCTGCCATAATTATGGCAAAGGCCAAAGCGGAAACCATAAAAAACATGCGCATCGACATTTACAAAAGTGTGAGCCAGTTGCATGTTGGATATTTTACAGATCAACGAAAAGGTGATATCATTTCGCGAATTACCAATGACATTCAGCAAATAGAGAATTCGATTACCCACAATCTGAAAGTAATATTCCGTGAGCCATTGACCGTGGTGGTATATTTCTGGTTGTTGATTGTCACTTCTCCAAGCCTTACACTGTTTACATTAATCATGCTTCCTGTTGCAGGAGTAATAATTTCGGGTATTGCCAAAAGGCTAAAGAAAACCGCTATTCAAAGCCAGGAATCGCTGGGCAGACAACTTAATATTTTAGATGAAACCATTGGTGGCATACGTGTAATCAAGGCATTTAATGCCGTTGGGTATATCAACCGTATTTTTTCAAGGGAAGTAAAAAGATATGCCAAAGTAGATTATGGGTTTTCGAAGAGATATGAACTTTCGAGTCCGGTATCAGAAATTTTAGGTGCCATTTCCATTTCGGGGATATTGATTTATGGAGGAGATTTGGTATTGAATAAAGGTACGCTCGATGCCAGTTCTTTCATTATGTTTATGGCAGTATTTACCCAAATCCTTCAGCCTACCAAAGCGATTGCTGGGGCTGTCACTCAATTTCAAAGAGGAATTGCATCTGGTGAGCGGGTATTTGAAATGGTAGATACCAAACCTGCGATTGTAAATATTCCAAATCCGAAAGTGCTGGATAATTTTGAAAGTGAAATTGAATTTAAAAACGTTTCTTTTTCATATGGAGATAAAATAGTATTGGACAATATAAGTTTCGCAGTAAAAAAAGGAAAAACAATTGCCTTGGTCGGGCCATCGGGAGGTGGTAAATCTACGCTGGCGAATCTTGTACCCAGGTTTTATGATCCCGATGAGGGAGATATATTAATTGATGGTATTTCTTTAAAAAATTACGACTATAAATCTATCAGACATCACATGGGTATCGTTACCCAGGAATCAATATTATTCAATGATACTTTGCAAAATAATATTGCTTTTGGAATTGATGACATTGATGAAAAAAAGGTGATCGAAGCAGCAAAAATTGCCAATGCTCACGAATTTATTAAACAAGAGACTGAAGGGTATCAACGTCTGATTGGGGATCGGGGATCGAAACTTTCGGGAGGTCAAAAGCAGCGGATAACTATTGCAAGGGCATTGCTTAAAAATCCAGCGATATTGATTTTAGATGAGGCCACTTCAGCCCTTGATTCAGAATCGGAGATGTTAGTGCAAGAGGCTATAAATAATTTGATGAAAAGCAGAACATCAATTGTAATTGCCCATAGATTGAGCACCATTCAAAATGCCGACGAGATATTGGTAATCAATGAAGGAAAAATTGCAGAAAGAGGAAACCATAGTGAGCTATTAAAACTTGGAGGTATCTACCAGAAGCTGACAGCTATGCAAGGTTTGTAATATGACAAAATATTAGTTTTTATTTATGAAAATTATAAATCACGAATATTTTCATATCTTGAAAAACATCATCAATTATTTTCAGAGTTCCTGAAATGAAAAAAATCAGAATTGTACTTTATCTCATTTACCTTTTATATATGGGTGTGACAATCTATATGGGGTTAAATGTGGATAAAATGATAAGCCAATTTGGTTTGCTGAGTTTCTTTTCATTTTTCCAGGATTGGCTAACTTATGGAAATCTATTTTTTATAGTGTTATTGATTACCGAAAACGTCCATATTTGGTTCCAGAAACGGCGCATAAAATATGCTGAAAGCGATAGGGAAGATTTGATCATCCGTGTAAATGACCTGAGAAAACAAGTCGATGAATTAAAAAAAAGAATTGGTAAATAGACTAAATTATGTGTCTCGATATTTCAACTTGCAACATGCAGGGAATAATTATTGATTCCACGCCCGAAGCGTGGTTAGATATCACGGAATTGACACTGCTATAATAATTGCTTCTGAAAATTAAATTTTTCTTGCATTTTGTATGATTAATTTGACTGTCAATGCCTTATCCCTAAATGGAGAATATTCATGAATTATTGAGGTCAAGTAATTGAATGAAATATTTATTAAAAATAAATAACAAATAGAAATGCTTTCCAAAACCTTTGGGAGTGCCGTATATGGAATTGATGCTACCACCATCACAGTTGAGGTTAATGTACTTCAGGGCACAAAATTTTTCCTGGTCGGGTTGCCAGATAATGCCATTAAAGAAAGTGAGCATCGAGTAGAATCTTCCATAAAACATTTTGGATTTACCATGCCGAGACAAAAAGTTGTGGTAAATCTTGCCCCGGCTGACATTCGAAAAGAAGGCTCTTCTTACGATCTACCCATTAGTCTTTGCCTGTTAAAAGCTTCAGATCAAATATTTGCCAAGGAACTGGAAGATTATGTAATTATGGGTGAACTATCTCTTGATGGCATCGTCAGACCAATAAAAGGAGCCTTGCCCATAGCAGTTGAGGCCAGGAAACAAGGTTTCAAAGGGTTTATTCTGCCAAAGGAAAATGCAAAAGAAGCCGCCATTGTAAATAGCCTGGATGTAATTGGTGTTGAAACCCTCGCAGAAGC
>CAYREN010000632.1:0-2701 GCA_964423255.1 uncultured Roseivirgaceae bacterium
CATGCATTCTTGTATAAAGACGATTCGTCGAAGCAGTATATGAACAATGAATGGCCTACAGAAGTCTTTGGCCAGCAGTGGATCACCCATCATGGACATTTTGACGATGGGAATAAACCACTAACGGCCGTCTCACTCATCAAAAATCAGGATCACCCAATCCTTAACGGCGTTATGCCATTCGATGCATATTCATGGTTGTATCATGTTGATGGAGGAACTTGGAAACTTTATGGAGATAGCAGGCCAATGTTAGAAGGCAAGGCACTCAAATCCAACCACGAAAAGAAAGGAGACCTTGATAAATTTCCTTTGACCAACCCTGTAGCATGGACGAAGACACATACCGGTAGTAGCGGCTATGCTTCAAAAGTTTTTTTTACGACACTTGGGCATCCCTATGATTGGAAAAATGAAAATATGCGTCGCCTGGCCATCAATAGCATGTACTGGGCCTTAAATATGGATGTGCCTCAAGATGGTGCAAAGGTAGAATTCGTTTCAACTTACGATCCATTCAATTCTGGATTTGGCAAAAAGTATAGAAGGATTAATACCAACTAATTCAATGTTTATTTTGTGTAAAAATGCTTGAATTACTCAAAAATCACACTCCTCCCTGCACTTTTTATATAAATTTTAATAATGTTACTTGCCCAACAATTCTCTTCAAAAAGGCACGAAAATATTAGCGCATTTGGCTCCCTTAAAGAGGGTTATACTTTTAGTCTTGATTTTACTGTTTACCCTGATATCCAATTCCTGCCCTTAATCTCGGATCAAAATTATGAAATAATTCAACTTTGCTGACTTTTACTTTTCTAATATCCAGATGCCTTGTGTTAATTACAAAATTATGCTCATTCGGTATTATTACACTTGGGACGCTTAATACAATAGATGAGTTACTTTGATACCATTCGTGCCCATAATTTTGACATACAATTTTATCTCTTAGTATATTTGTATCAGAAATGCCGATATGTTTCACCGAATTTCCTGGGAAAGTGATTTCCAAGAATTTATACTTAGAAAGTAAATATGAATTTTCAGCATGGACCAATACTTCTAAAGTTGCAAGTGATCTGGATTCAGAAGCATATATTACTTGGTCCCCTTTATAATTCCACCTACCAGATATACCTATTGAGATTAGCTCTTCAGAGGCTTTCTCCCAAATACATCTGTAGACGGTCAGCTTACGTGGGGTAGCCATTGGCAAGCCTCATTAACTCATCCATTGTATCTTGAATTCCTTGAACAGAATAAAGTAAGTTTTTGGGAATGGTCTCTAATCTGATGGAATATTTATTTAGCCATCTGTTAAATGACTTTTCGGAATCGAATAGATCTACGCCAAATTCTTGGAGTTCCTTGTATTTCATCACCCATTCACCTTGTACAGGTGGGAGTGCCTTGTCGCTTTTAAGGTAGGATCTAAATGTCTTGTCTGTAATTCCTATTGCGGTGGTAACTACTTTGGTCTCTACCGGCACATTTTTTAATATCGAGAAATTAACAATATCTGGTATTTTTCCAACATCCACTAGACCATATGCTATTTCAGGTTCTGAAAGTAGCCAAGTTTTTCTTGAGCTCTTTTCAGAAAGGTTTGTAACAGTGTTTTTAGAATTGGTATGCTTATTGTGAACGCCTTTATTTTTCTGCCCTCGCATAACGGTAAAATTTCTTAAAGGTAGGAAAAATTACTTAGTATTAAAATAATTTAGAAATTTATTTTTTATTAGACCCAATTTTACTAACAATATATTATATCATATTTGTCTTTAGTTAGATATTAAATAATTTTCGAGCATTTAATATCACACTTGAATCAGCGAGTTTCAAAATAGTCTTGGAATAATAAAAAAAAGCTTGAGATTTCTCCCACGCCTTTCTTGATTTTTTAATTAGTGTTAACTCAATATTATCTATAAACTAGTTTAATAGTTTTGGTTTCATTATTCCCTTGCGAAACTCGTAAAATATAAAAGCCATTTTTATTGATAACCTTAGATAGGTCCAATTCAAAACTATTCTCCTTTAATCCAATATTTACTTCTTTTTGCAAAAGTAATGCACCATGTAAACTAAATAACTTGGTTTCAATAGATCCACTCATTCCATCTGCCAATAGTATTTGAACTATTTTATCTTCACCAATAGGATTGGGGTAAACACTCATGCTTTGGCGAATATTATTTGCTTCAAGTACCTCTCTATCAATATTGGAATTATCCTCTATTCGAGCTGCAGAAGACGATCCACCTTCAATATCAACATAATCTATAGCTTGCCATACATGTTGGGTTCCGATTTCCAGATACTTTGTACCGGTAGACGAGAAATTTATTGTAGCTTCCATAAATCCCCAGTGCGATCCACCCCATTCATTATATGGACCTTTGACACTTCCAGCATTCCCAACAAAATTCACATTGCCAATTCCTGTTATGTTAAATATATAAGAAAATCCCGGATTGAAATAGCTGGTTTTATTAGCAGCATTTCCACTTCTCAACCACACACGTATTTTATAAGAGCCAGTTTTATTGATTTTAAATGCTATTTTAATTTTATCTCCTTTATCTGGAACTGAAACAGCTTTTCCATTGCTATTTATAGAAAAACTGCGTACTCCAATTGTTCCGTTAGATCCTACATCAGAGACCTTGGAATAACCGTTCTCTGCTTCAATTCT
>CAYREN010000633.1:0-2701 GCA_964423255.1 uncultured Roseivirgaceae bacterium
CCCCAAAACAGAAGAGTATGAAATAACCCTGAATAACTTTATAAACAAATAAAGCTTGGTTTGTGATACTTTAGCTCAGACCAGGCACAGAGCAATAGGAGGTATTGGGCTACGTAATATCTACGCTTCTTCCTTCACAGATCGCCATTGCAACAACGCATCTCCAGAAGCTCATCAGGCCACCCCGGCCTTGATATATTTCAAATTGTCATTTGCAAGAGCAAACCGCTTGATGTTCTGAGCTGCCAAGATATCCCGGTCGTGCTTGGCTCCACACGCTTCACAAGTCCACTCTCTATCTTTCAAAGTCAACGATCTGTTGACAACTCCACACGAACACATTTTACTGCTTGGCTCAAATCTTCCTATTTTTAGAATATTTTTACCATTCCATTCAGCCTTGTAATCAAGCTGTCTGAAAAACTCACTCCACGAAACATCGGCTATTGCCTGAGCTAAACAGTGATTTTTCATCATCCCTGCAATATTCAGATCCTCAACTGCAATACTTTGGTTTTCGGTAATGAGTCGATTGGTGAGTTTGTGCAGGAAATCGTTCCGTCTGTTCGCTATTTTTTCATGTAGTAAAGCTGCTTTTTTAAAGGCCTTTTTGCGGTTTGCACTCCCTTTTTTTTTCTTGCTGGCTCGTCTCTGTAAAACCTTTAGCCTGGCAAGCTCGTTTTTTAATAGACGTGGGTTTTCTATTTCTTCCCCGTTTGATAAAACACAAAATGTCTTAATGCCAACGTCGATCCCAATGGTTCCGGATTCGGTTATTGGTTGTTTTTCTGGCAATTCGTCTGGCGTTTCAACCAGCACCGATACAAAGTATTTACCTGTTGTGGTTTTGCTCACGGTAAAAGTTTTGGTTTCACCTTCAAATTTCCGTGATATTTTACACCTGATACCTTCTTGAAACTTTGGAATAATCAGTTTGCCGTGTTTAAAATCAATCTTGCCACGTTGAGGAACTTGAAACGATTGTTTGTCGGTTTTCTTTTTGAATTTTGGAAATTTTGTCTTTTTGCGAAAGAAATTCATAAAAGCACGATCAAGATTGACCAATGAGGCCTGCAAAGATTGTGCATTTACTTCTGCTAACCACTGCCTGTCTTCACGTTTCATCACTGGCAATTGAGCCTGAATTTCGTAACGAGAAAGAGATTTTCCCGTTTGCTCATAATGGCGTATTTTTTCAGCAAGTCCGTGATTGTAAATCAGCCGGACGCAACCAAAATGCTTATCCAATAATGTTGCTTGTGTCTTGTTCGGATATAGGCGGTATTTGTATGCTTTCTTGACCATGTGAATACTATGCAGCATAGCTTAGAAAAAATCAAGACTATTTTCTAAAAAGGCAATAAAAGCCCAACAAAACGGTACAGCCGACCGGAAACAGCCCCGGCAGCTTACCTCTGGCGTTGTGCTGCGCCACCGTGACGCTTCCTGCTTCAATCATCGCCATTGCTACAGACAGCGTTAATTAAGCGGACTTCGTGCCTCAGCCGCTTATTGCGGCGTTATGCACCCAAAGACTTCATTATTTCAAAGGTTTTTGATGCACTTAAATCTCTACCTTTCTCCCAATTCAAACCAACTTCATCTAAAAAACACTTCTCCAGCCTATCCCAGTTTTCAACTAATGTTTTCCATGTTTTGCTCAAAGCTGCTACTTTATCCATGTGTTTTCTTGCTTCTGGCACCGTTTCCAGTAGTAGCAAGCATTTATTAAAGTCGGATGGGTCGACTGGGTGATTTCCAAACCATCCGCTGTCCTCTGGATTTCTATCTAAAAATGCGGCAGCCATTGCTTTTGAGCTAATACCTTTGTTTGTGCTGTTACACATCCAGTCTATAATTTGTTCTTTCATAAAATCCGGGAAAGGAGACCCCTGGCGTCAGCTATGGGGATGAATTTCCCGCCTCCTATTTTAAATTAATATTTGACTTTTACGTGACAACTCCCAAAGTTAAAACTTTTGGGCTTCTATGCCGAGGCCAGGCTCTTCCATAATCTTCTTTTTTCATGCCTTGTCTCCGATTAATTATGTGCAAATACTCCAAAATTCTTCATCTTCGAACCATCCTAATTGCTCAAGTTCGACCATTTCTTGCTCGTTTGCGCCCTCCGCCGTGCTTTTAATTCATCTTTGGGTGGCCCGGAAGCTCACCCTTGGCCGTTAGGTGTCAACCGTTCCAGTAGCTTACAAAAACAATAAATTTTTTACCTTTTGCCCAAAAACGAAACAAAAAACATGCCATTTGGAACTCAAAAGATACTCCATTTAGCTTTGGAGAATGTACAGTAAGCCCAACACCAAAGCTCCGTACCAAAGCTAAAGTTATTTTGTAAGTTCTCATTTTTTACCTACCCTTTATCGTTGTAACCTTAACTTTGACCTTGTATTCTGCATCAATTACAATATTTCCGTCATGGTTTTGGTCAAGATCGCTCATTAATAATTGTCTTTCCTCTCCTTCTGAGGCTGTATATATCAAAATATTAGCTTCATCAGGCACATTATCAAGGTAGTTCTTTAATTGTATTGCAAGCATAGAATCACTCCTAAACAAGGCGGTCACATTACTTGATTTCAGGCTACCTTCCACCAGCCATGTGGTCTTTTAACGACAAGATGGGCTCAAAAGAGATGCATGCGACAACATTATCATCCCCTCTTCCATCCCCCCAAATAAGTAT
>CAYREN010000634.1:0-2695 GCA_964423255.1 uncultured Roseivirgaceae bacterium
TCAGAAGTTATAAATGTTTTAGGAGAAGCAAGTTTATAGTATTCTGGATTTTCCTTGAAAGTACTTCCAATAAAATCTTTGGCTTGATACGTACTTATAGAATATGGTGTTGTAAGATCCGTTGGTCCATATAAATTGATAATCGCCTTAACTTTTCTCGAGCTGTTTTCTTGGCAACCTTTGTTAAACATAGGTTCATCTTCAGCATATCCTGCAATCATAGCTAGATGTCCTCCTGCGGAACCTCCAATCAGCGCAATTCTTTCTGGATCTATTCCATATGTTGCAGCATGATTTTGAATCCACTGTACAGCACAATTTACGTCCTGTACTGCTGTTGGAAATGTGGAAGTTTTTACAAGGCGGTAGGAGATAGTAATGGTTATATAACCTTTTTTTGCATAGTCAATCAGATAAGGTAAATAGTCCGATCTCTCACCGGTGCGCCATGCTCCTCCATGAATAAATATCATAGTAGGTGCTGGGGATTTAAGGTTTTTCAGTTTATATAAGTCAAGCTGAAGAGAGATAGTATCTACATTTTTATACTCGATATTTTTAATAACCTCAATATCTTCCGGCACTTCTGGTTTTAATTCTATCAAATCGATCATACCAAGTCCATAAGAGATTTTCATAAATGTTTCATTCATGTAACCAGAGGGTGCTTTAAACGGACGCTTTAATTCTATAGTTTTTGATGTGCATCCAATTATAATAACAATAGCGGTAAGCAAGAAAGGAAGTAATTTTTTCATGGTGTTATAAGGTTATTTGCTCATCTCAAATTTGAGTGTTCCGCCGTTTTTTATTTCATCATGTACAAACCATGTCCGATCCAGCAAGGTATCATTTAACCATACGTTTTTTACATACTTATGATCAGGGGCATAATTCTCTGCAATGACTTCCAGTTTTGCTGAGCCGAGATTAATTTCTGCTTTTTCAAAAAGTGGGGCACCTAGTTGATAGATATCCGTTCCGGCTACAGGATAAAATCCAAGCGAGCTAAAAATATACCAGGCAGATAGTGTCCCGGCATCATCATTGCCATCCAATCCATCGTACCGATTGGTATATTTATTGTCTAAAACCCATCGAACCCAATGCTGGGTCAGGTCAGGTCTTCCAGCATAATTAAACAAATATGCTGCATGAATATCAGGTTCATTGCCGTGCCAGTAATACGATCCTGGATTCCAGTTACCAATAACAGGTTCTGAATTCACAAAAAAATCATTGAGCTCCGAAACAAAATAATCTTCGTTTTCAAAAAGTCCTATAAGTCCAGACGCATCAAACAATGGAGCCCAACGCCATTGCAGGGCACTGCCTTCAACATAGTCATTTGTAAAGGATTCATCACCGCTTAAATATGTGAGCAATAGTGGATCGAATTCATCAACAAAACGCCCATCTGCATTTCGCGGATGAAAATATTGTGTGGCTGGATTCCACACGTTTTTATAATTCATAGAAATGTTATGGAAAAATCCAGCATCTTCATCATGACCAAGCTCTTTAGCCAACAAAGCGATTGAATAATCTGACCATGCATACTCCAATGTTCTGGAAACGGCTTGTTCCATAGAATCTGCTGGGCAATACCCATACTTTATACAATCGTCATTACCTCTTCTACCCGAATAGGCAGACCCTGGTGGCGTGGAGGCCTGGGCAATCATTTTCATGTTTTGGTAGGCAAACTCTACATCATAATCCCGAATGCCTTTTTGCCATGCTTCAGAGATAACAATATCTGAAGCAGACCCCAGCATAGAGCCTGTATATCCGTAACCTGATGGCCACCTTGGAAGCCAACCTCCCTCTTTGGCCATTTGGATGAGCGATACAATCATGTCTCGTTGATCATCCCGAGAAATTAAGTTAAACAGTGGGTGAACAGTTCTGAATGTATCCCATATGGACATATCGGTAAAATATCTGAAACTATCAGTCCGATGAACCTTTTGATCAAAACCCATATAATCTCCATTGACATCGCTGAAGACAGTAGGCATTTGAAAACTTCGGAACAGGGCGGTATAAAAATTGATTCTTTGCTCTTTACTTCCTCCTGATATCTTAATTGCTGATAGCTTATTTTCCCAGATTTGGGTAGCTTCCTGTACAATTTCATTGAATTGTTTATTGTTGGTTTCTGATACTAAATTCTCTCTGGCATTTTCAATGCTTACGTGGGAGATTGCCAACTTTAGCTCAACGGAGTTGTGAACATTATTCTTGGCAAAAGTGAAACTCACACAGACTTGTTCCCCGATGGCCGAAATTGAATTCACGGAATAATTGCCATTTTTCCAAATACCATAATTCTTAATTGGTACAGAGAACCGTGCAACGAAATAAATCTTAAGTCCTCCAAACCGACCACCGAAACTTCCAAAAGTTCGTACATGCCCTTCCACTTCTTGAGTTTCAGGATTTATTTTTATATACCCATCTTCACTTCGCTTATCTCCAAGTGCGTGAGTCACATCCAAAGAAATCGCAGGGTTCGTGTCATTGGCAAATGTGTATCGATGTAAGCCAACGCGTTCTGTGCCCGTTAGTTCAACTTTGATTCCCTCATCGGGAAAATTCACCGAATAATATCCTGGATAAGCCAATTCATCTTTATGCGAAAAATGATAAGATTTATTTTTAGGGTGTTCTTTTTTCAAATCGATACCAGCTA
>CAYREN010000635.1:0-2694 GCA_964423255.1 uncultured Roseivirgaceae bacterium
TATGGCTTTGGTATTCATTATAATCCATGGACAGGCTGGGGATTTAGCTATGGTATGAGTTTTGGATGGATAAGCTTTGGATGGCACTCCTATTATCGTGGGTGGTGGGGTGCATGTGGATACAGATATGGATATCGTCATGGTTATGGACATGGCTACAGGCACGGTTACAGGCATGGATATCGCCATGGGTATAGTGCTGGAAGAAGAGCAGGATATGTTGCTGGTCATCGACCAGGCACTATGCCTGCTGTGCAAAGTAACATTTATAAAAACAGAGCAAATGGAGTAAAAAATACTGGGGTACGACCTTCAACAAGACCTTCTAGTCCAAACTCCAGACCTTCAACAAGGCCATCAAATCCAAGTACAAAACCGTCAACTAAGCCTTCTGCTCCAAATACCAGACCTTCAACAAAGCCTGCAAGCCCATCTGTTGGAAATAGGCCAACGACAAAGCCTGCTCAACCCAAGACAAGAGAAAATAATATTTACTCAGACAAAAGTGGCAATGTCTATAAAAGAGATAATAGTGGAAACTGGCAACAAAGAAGTAATGGCCAATGGAATAAATCCTCTGGAACCAGACCAAGCCAGCCTAGTAACCAACTAAATCGTGATTACAATTCCAGAAACCATGGAAATCAAAGGGCGAATTCTTATAGCAACAGAGGAGGAGCATCTATGCAAAGATCAAGACCAAGCGGTGGGGGAAGAAGACGGTAATTTGAATTTCGAGATCAATAAATTATTCATCAAGTGCAAATTGGTGATCATTCATACAACTCAACTTTTAGGAATATGAGAGCAATGGTTTTAACAGGAATCAGACAGATGGAAATGATAACATTGCCTAATCCGAAAATTATAAATGATACAGATGTATTGATAAAAATGCAACGCGTAGGTGTCTGCGGATCCGACATTCATTATTATACCACCGGGAAAATTGGAAGTCAGGTTGTAGAATATCCGTTCCCTGTTGGCCACGAGGGCGCAGGAATAGTTACTCAAATTGGCAATGCAGTGACATCTGTAAAAATTGGGGATGAAATTGCCATAGAACCGGCAATGCCTTGTTGGAATTGTGACCAATGTAATGTTGGCAGACCCCATACTTGTAGGAATTTGAAATTTTTGGGCTGTCCTGGTCAGGCCGATGGATGCCTCTCTGAATACATTGTGATGCCAGAAACAAGTTGCTTTCCGCTGGAAGGGAATATGAATCTGGATGACGGTGCACTTTCGGAGCCATTGGCAATTGGAGTATATGCCGTGAAACAATCTATCTCAATGCCAGGGGCGGCAATAGGAATCCTGGGTTTTGGACCTATTGGCATGAGTGTACTTCTTCCTGCCAAAGCCCAGGGTGCCTCTTCGATATTTGTAACTGACAAAATTGATGATAGGCTTGCGATGGCCAGATCTCTTGATGTTGACTATGCGGGCAATCCATATCAAGAAGATGTAGTTGCCAAAGTTGCTGAGATAGAACCCAATATGTTGGATGTGGTATTTGAGTGCTGTGGAAAACAAGATGCTCTTGATAATGCCATAGATCTATTAAAGCCAGGAGGGAAATTGATCATGATTGGTATTCCAACTTTTGACCAGTGGAAACTCTCGGCAGACAAAGGTCGTAGAAAAGAAATCACGTACACCAATATAAGAAGGCAAAATCATGCCTTAGAGCCAACACTGGAAATGATGAAAAATAATGTATTTGACGCACGCAAAATGGTGACGCACAGATATAATTTTGCTCAAACAAAAGAGGCATTTGACCTTGTTGACAATTATGCAGATGGCGTAATGAAAGTCATGATAGATTTTTAATCTGTATCATGCAGGATATAATTATTGAAATTTGTTATACGTAAAAATCAAGGCAACAGCCAATCGGTCTGGCAGTTTGACATTGTTTAATAATTTTACTTTGATGGCACCTCCTAATATTTCTATTTTAATCTTTTTAAAGTCTGCCTTTTTGAATATTATTGTGCCCCAATTCAAAAGGGCGATAACGTCTGCTCAAAGGAATAATGCCGAAGTGGCGGAATTGGTAGACCTGCCTGCGGTAGGCAGGCGCGCATATTGACATAATGATAATAGTATATGCTTTAAAAAGTCAAATCCGTAATTATATATATGTGGGTATGACTGAAGATATTGCTAAAAGGATAGAAAGGCATAACAAAGGATACGAAAGGACAACTCGTCCTTACAAACCTTTTACTCTGATTTATCAGGAAGTTTTTACCACAAGGGTAGAAGCAAGAAAAAGAGAAAAATATTTTAAATCAGGAGTTGGTAAAGAATTCCTGAGATCTATTAAGTAATGCCGAAGTGGCGGAATTGGTAGACGCGCACGACTCAAAATCGTGTTCCTTCGGGAGTGTGGGTTCGATTCCCACCTTCGGTACAAAACAGTTTTGAGTGTGAGTTTCGAGCAAGTGTAAGAAACTCACACCAAAAATGTTTCCCCTCAAAACTCTCGCGCAAACTTAGAATACCTTGCGAACAAAGTAATTTTCCAACAGTACTGACAAAGAATACAAAATGGTTTTTAAAAAATCTGATCTGGCAATTTATTCGCTTTTTAATTATAAATGTGAATATATTACGTATCGTGAGAAAAAAAGACCGTTGCATAACAGGCTTAATTTCTAATTTTCATGTTTTTCAGATTTAGCA
>CAYREN010000636.1:0-2694 GCA_964423255.1 uncultured Roseivirgaceae bacterium
CACTGGGCTTTTTGAATAGAAATGGTATAAAAGAAAACGCATTGTATAGCAATGCTGATGATACTGAGATATTTCTTGACAAAAACAAACCAAGCTATGTTGGTGGAATGTTAGAAATGGCAAATAATAGATTATTTCCATTTTGGAACAACCTTGAGAATGGACTGAAAACGGGCCTTCCACAAAACGAACTAAAAACTGATGGAGTCTCACTATTTGAAGCCTTATATGCAGATGAAGGCAGACTTAGAGAATTTGTAAAGGCCATGGCAGGCATTCAAATGGGTAATTTCATGATGCTTGCAAATGCATTTGATTTTTCAAGTTTCAGCACACATTGCGATGTTGGAGGAGCAGGAGGTCATTTGTCAGCTCAAATCGCAATGAACAATACACACATGAAATGCACTTCTTTTGACCTTCCTCCAGTGCAAACAATTGCACAAGATAACATCGAATTGATGGGGATTAGTGATAGAGTTTCTATCCAATCTGGAGATTTTATTGAAGGTGATATTCCTAAAGCAGATGTAATCACCATGGGAAATATTCTTCATGATTGGGGTTTGCAAGATAAAAAAATGATAATACAAAAAGCATATGATGCTCTTCCTGATGATGGAGTTTTGATCGTGATAGAAAATATTATTGATGACAACAGAAGTGAAAATGCTTTTGGCTTGATGATGTCTTTGAATATGCTTATTGAAACGCAAGAAGGCTTTGATTTTTCTTTAGATGATTTTGATGGGTGGGCTAAAGAAATAGGGTTTAAGAAAACATCTATAATGAAATTAACAGGGCCTACAAGTGCAATAATTGCCATAAAATAAACCACTATAAAAATGAGAAACTTAATAAAAATACTCGCATTCATTTTAGTGTTGGTAAGCGCTATAACCCTATCAATATCTAAAAATAAGAATCACACTGAAACTACCTTTTCATACGCAGATCAAATATTGGGTGGAATGAATTGCGTGATTGTTCAGCATAGCATTGCAGATTTTGACACCTGGAATACAGCATATAAGAAGGATAAAAAAAGAAGAAAAAAATCAGGAATTAAAGAGAAGCTATTGTTAAGAGGTGCTGATGACCCAAATTTTATAACAGTTGTGTTTGAACTGAATAATATTGAAAGTGCACAAACCTTTTTTGCAGATCCTCACTCCGCAGAATTGATGGAGGCAGCAGGTGTTATCAGTAAACCATCTTTCAGATATTTCAAAGTTGGTTCTTCGGGTATTCCAGAAGGTGATTATTTTCTACTTGTGCAGCATACCGTCAAAGATTATAATTTTTGGAAACAAGAATTTGATAAGCATCAGAACGTCAGATCTGAATATCATCTGTCTTTGACAGCACTTGGCAAAGATCTGGAAAATCCACTAAATATAGTTGCCATCTTCAACAGTACTAAGATGGATAATATCACATCATTCCTGGAAAAATCCGACTTAAAGGAAGCGATGAAAAATGCCGGAATCACCAGTGCTCCAACTCAAGATATCATGGTACTCAATAAAAAATAATTATTGAATTAAATAAAATTAATTAAAAATGAGTGCCGCATATCCAAAATGCGTTGCTCATTTTTTTTGATTAATTGGACAATACCCCAATTGTAAACTGATAAAACTTGTAATGATGCTGTTGCTTCTCAGCATTAGAATAGCTAAATTATATGTTTAAAATTTAAGTATGAGTTCACTACCATAAGCATAAAACCCTAAATCCCCTGAAGGGGGACTTTGCAGAGTTCGTTGTAAAAGCGGGAGATATCTTGGGATGGGTTGGGCCACACCCATCTATGGATTTTTCTGTAACCGATTATTCTTTAAAATTGAATTTTCAGAACCCTTCTCGTTATTCGGAAGACCAATTATATGCGGCTAATATTTATAATTATTTCAATGAGCCTCAATTAAGCGAAATGATAAAAATTGCAGCTCGGTCAACCCCACCGTGGGGAGGAAAATCTGATTATGACATAAAAGGAAAGATAATTGGCAATTGGCTTTTGGAAGGAACAATAACAAAGTATTTCGCTTGCCAATAGGCCAAAGTTGAATACTTTGTTATTGTATGCCTGTATATTTTTCCTTTCAGAGTGGGGCACTTTCGAAATTCCACTGATGCGGTGGTAGAGTAAGTTCTTTTGCAATTTTCGATTGTGTTAGGGTTGTGTGAATCGTAAATGTGCATACGCCCAAGAGTCGGCAGTTAGTATTGTCTAAATGCCTTTTCATGTGCTTGTTTTATTTGGTCAGCCAGCAATTGAGGTTCAATTACTTTCATGTTGCCCCCGTAGGAAAGTAGTTCCATTAGTAAGTCGTGTGTCAGATAAAGTTTTAGTTTAATCTTCAATTCTACCTCATTGTCTATTATTATCTGCTGTGTGTGATGAAGAGGCAATGTTTTGATGTATTTTCCCTGAAATGAATTAAATGATAAAATGATGTCCTGTGGTTCATTATCATTCGGGCTAATAATACCAAAACAATAGTGGTAGCTATGTTCAACACTATAGTTTTCAGGGTACAGAAAATTTTGATCTGTAATTTCAAGTGTTACTAATCGGTCAAGCGCAAAGCTTTTGATATTATCATCCTTATTATCCTTTGCTATGACATACCAGCGGTTCCTGAATTCCTTCAGTGCATAAGGCTCTACAAATCGATGGCTAACATC
>CAYREN010000637.1:0-2692 GCA_964423255.1 uncultured Roseivirgaceae bacterium
GTTGTCGTTCATGTTTCCCCGGGAGGAGGTACGGATGCTATGGCACGATTGGTATTGAAGTATGTGGGTGATAAACTGGGAACCTCTTTTATTATAGAAAATTTCAAAGGAGCAGGTGGCCAGGTAGGATATACCACTTTATCCATGGCTGAACCAGATGGTTATACCATTGGAACTATAACTACGTCGAGCATTGTAACTCATGAGCTTACACGAAAAAATGTCTCCTACAGTCTTAAAGAGAGTTTCGTCCCTATTGCCCGGGTAGTTAGCGATCCGTCTGTGATTTTTGTTAGGGCAGACAGTCCGATCAAAAACATCGAAATGTTGATGGAAATGGCACGGGCAGAACCCGGTATGATCAGTTGCGGAGGATCTATGGTATGGGGAACGCATCATGTTCATTGTATAATGCTAAAGGAAATTTGTGGATTTAAACTCAATTTTATTCCATTTGATGGTTTGGCAGAATCACGCAATAATCTGCTGGGTGGACATATTGATGTTGCTATTGGAGGCACTTCAGAGTATTTGTCATTGATAGAATCCGGTAAGGTTCGGGCACTGGTTGTTGCAAGCGAGGAAAGGCTGGCCCACTTGCCATCGGTTCCAACTTATACAGAGCTGGGTTATAATTTGAAAATAGGCTCTGATCGAGGATTTGCAGCACCAGCAAACACTCCGGAAACTTACGTAAAGCTGTTGTCGGAAACCATACGAGAAGTTATAAATGATCCCAAATTTCTTGATTTGGCTGAAAAGATGAAGTTTAAAGAGGTTTTGGCTTATCTCGATTCTAAGGATTTTGATAAGTATTTATTGAATTTACATAATGAGCTAAATAATTTTATTGGAGATAGAAATATAAATAACAAATAGGGGATTCAGTGGAATAGTGGTGTTAATAAAGTACCAGTTTATAAAAGTAAAATCTATGATCAGAACAGCGATTTTTCTTGTATTTATTCTTTTTAATTCGATGTTTAATACTATGGAAATAAAGGATGAACGTAATACAAAAAATAACCATCAACGGGAATGATAATGATAACGGAACTTCAGTATTCTACCAGAAAAATATAGAAAAATTGAAGCCACATTTCATGTCTCAGAAACTGTACAAAGTTGACGAACTGGAATTATACCAAAGAGTAGCATTGGCACCAAGAGAAAGAAAAAACCTCTCTTGGAATTCCATGAAAATAATTGACCAGGGAATGCATATTATATAATGAGCAATATGAAAACAATTAAACATTACTTTGTCTTAATCAGTCTTTTAGCATTATTATTTAATTGCTCCACAGAACGAAAAAAACCTGTTGGGATCCAATTTCATAAAGAAACCCTAAAACGAGTTGGCGCTTCGGGTGATAACTGGTGTATTACCTGGACAAAAGATGGGAACCAGGTAACCTCCATGTGCGATGGCTCCTGGCTAAAAAAGAACTATTATCACAACCACTTGTATAGAATTAAAGGAGATGCCGATAATTTTACCCATCATGATATGGAAGGTTATCCACGTTATTTAGGAGGTGACAACTATCCGGGTTGGTTTGGTTATGGTGTTGTTGCAATAGATAATGCGATTTATTCCATGGTTTCGAAAACTCCCGGAATTAATTGGAGCGGCCCTTTTCTGGGAGTAAAAATGTTGAAATCGACAGATAATGGTCAGAGTTGGATTCGTATAAATAAAAATGGAGAAGCAAGATCGCTCGATCCATTCGATTCTGCTCGAAATCTGGTCACAACAGGTGAGATGTTTTTCATGGAGGAATTTGGTAAAAATCAACATGGTCAAATGGCCTATCCTTTTTCATGGGTTTCTTTTGTGCAGAATGGTCAGGCAGGTAGCGCATCGTCGGATGGCTACATTTATATCTATGCACCGGAAAGTTCCAATGCCCACGAATTACTACTCGCCAGAGCAAAGAAAGAAGATTTTGAAGTAAGATCCAACTGGGAGTATTTTAAAAATTGGAATGACACAACTGCCGAGTGGACAACGGATATCAATAAACGAGGGACAGTTTATACCTACCCTGAAAAAAGCAGCGACAACAAATATTTTGGGTGGTATTCGTGGTTGCCATCTGTTGTTTGGAACGAAGGGCTTGGACTCTACATCATGGTTAATGGAGGTACGTATGCCGGTCATGGAATGACCGATTCGCAAGACGATTATTATGATGGTTGGATGCATACCGAAACAGGAAGCCTTGGCTTGTGGTATTCAGAAAAGCCCTATGGGCCTTGGAAGCAATTTTTCTATACTGATTACTGGACGGTTGATGATGATAAGAATAGAACCTATCAGCCAAAGCTTTCTCCAAAATGGATTAGTGAAGATGGAAAAAAGATGATGCTGATTTGGTCTGATGCAATGAAGAATGAAAAGGGACAATCACATGAAATTAACTACTTGTGGAACCAGATGGAAATATCTATTGATATGGAATAATTTGGATTTTAGCAAATTTTGATTTGAAGTTAATTGCTCAATCAATACTTAAATATATAAAGTCTATGCGTTTTCTAATTACACTGCTCATCGTTATTTTTTTCTTTTCCTGCAATTCAGAAAAAGAAAAAACAGATTCATCTTCACTCTGCATTCAATCTTTTGCACAGACATTCCCTCAAATAAATGGAAACCGAAATGTAGAAAGTATTGGATTATTAAATC
>CAYREN010000638.1:0-2690 GCA_964423255.1 uncultured Roseivirgaceae bacterium
CAATACCCAAGGCCTGAATCACTTCTGAGACAGGATAATAAATGGAATAATATAAAACAGATTTAATATGGGCAGTTCTGTGCTCTTTATTGATTTCCTTAAATTTTTTGTATTCTCTTTCTTCACTATTAAATATTTGAACAATACTCATACCTGTAATATGTTCTTGCACAAAAGAATTTAAATTAGAAACGGCTGTTCTCACTTCATTGAAAGCATACTTTATTTTTTCTTTGAAGATGTAAGTAGAAATCACAAGCAAAGGAAAGGTAGAAAGGCTCATAAGTGTAAGCTTCCAGTCCAAGTAAAACATAAACGCCAAAATAAAAATCAACTGAAGTAAATCTGCAACCAATGCGGCTAATCCTTGGCTAAAGACTTCTGCAAGCGTTTCTATGTCAGAAACGCTCCTGGTCACAAGTCTTCCTATTGGTGTTTTATCAAAAAAACGAAGCTGCATTTTCAACAAATGTTGATAAAGCTTCACCCTAATATCTTTAATGATATATTGCCCTATCCACCCAGAAAGGTATGTATGCAAGTATTGAAAAACTCCAGAAGCAATTATCAATACAATAAGTATCGCAGAGATGTTGAGCAACCCTTGATAATCTCCTACAGCTATGTGGTCATCTATAGCATATGAAACTAATAGTGGTCTTATTGGCCCAATAATTCCTATAGCGATAGTAAGTACTATGAGTATATAAAATCGACCAGAGTACGGTTTTATATACTCATATAATCTTCTAATTATCTTAGCATCAATGATGTTACCACTAATTTTTTCTTTCTGCACTTACTCTAATATTTTAATTATTACGTTATCACAGGTTGACATTTAATTGTCTTTGAGAAAATGATATCTTTTCAAAAATATGATTAGTTACTTTCATTCATACAAATTAAAAAAACCATCGGGGTATTTAATTTCAGACAAATACAATCCTTCAGCCGGAACAGACCTGCCAGCATTCTGTCTGGTTCTGCTATGCAAAATATCATTAAACTTTTCTGCATTAATTTTACCTTCATTTACCATAAGCAAAGTGCCAACAATCGCTCTAACCATTCCTCTTAAAAAACGGTTGGCCTGGATATAAAAAACAAAACTCGCACCTTCTTTTTGCCAGTATGCACTGTAAATATTGCATTTGAAGTTACTCACTTGTGTTTTTACTTTACTAAATGATTTAAAATCATGCCTCCCAATTAATATATTAGTGACCTCATTCAGCTTATCAATATCTACAGAATGATGGTAAATAAAGACCTCATCAAGCTGAAAAGGATCTTTTTGCAAAATAACTACATATTTATATCGTCTTGATAATGCATCAAATCTTGCATGTGCATCAACACTTACTTTTCTGATTGCCTTAATGATTATATCATTTGGCAATATTGCATTCATACTATATTTAAATTGAGAAGTATTGATAATACCCTGAAAATCGGCATGAAAAAATTGTTGAATTGCATGTACCCCAGTATCAGTTCTACCGCTTCCGACAATTTCAATTACATAACCCATCAACTGTTTTAACTTTTCTTGAATTACCTCCTGTACTGTGATTGCATTTTTCTGAATTTGCCAACCATGGTAATTAGTCCCTTTATAAGAAATTTCAAAAAAGTATCTCAATGCTATTATAATTTGGGCTACAAAGATAACTGATCTGTATTATGATCATCTTTCTTTAAAATAAATTTCCTTCATTTTAAAATTAAAATCCTAATAAATAAAAGCAGTGGTACTAAAACTATACCCTATTTATCATACGAACAATTTAAAGGTTTTAAAAAAGTGTAGACGCAGGAAAATAATTACATTTTTTCATAATTGAAATCTGTTGCATATATTTATTAAAAACAGCCTTTATTGATATTTATCAATATTGATTTCAATGCATTTATGACGAAGAAAAATGACTAAGTTTTATATAATATCGAACAATAAATCATTTCAGGACAATATTAGTTTCAATCTTAAAGGTTATCACAAAAAATATGAAACAATTCATTCAGATAGTGTTGTTGATATAATAAATATTATCGTCAAAAGCGATACGGTTATTTTTGATGATGATATAATTTCAAAATTAAAAATTACAGAATTATCAGATCTGGTCGATTACTGCAAACAAATACAAGTTGGCATTTTATTTTATACAGACTTCGGTAAAGAACTCATACCATTTCTATTGAAAAATCAATCTGACTTAAAAATTATATCCAAAAATATTAACGAAGATGAATTTTTGTATCATTTGAAAACAATTGAGGGCTGTACAACACTAAACTATTCAATATACCTTGAAACTACCATAAAAATCCAAAACCTACTACTAAGAAATCCTCATGACAATTCAACTATGTCAAGAATTCTTGAATTGATAGGGAAGCTAACTAATGCAGGAAATGTTGCTCTTTTGGAAAATAAAAATAAATTCCTGTTGTCGATAAAAGCTAATTGGTCAAATTCTCCGTTTGCGTCTGCATCGAAATACAGTAATCTTTCGCTTGATCTTTTGTCCTATTGGCCTCAATATAAGAGATGGGAACAAGTTCTTTCAAAAGGAGAACATATTTGTTGTGAAGTAGCAAAACTACCATCAACAGAAAGTTCAAGATTAATCTTATATGGTGTAAAAAATATTCTACTGATTCCATTGAAAGTAATGGGAGCC
>CAYREN010000639.1:0-2687 GCA_964423255.1 uncultured Roseivirgaceae bacterium
CCAACTATCGGAGCAGAAACATATTTAAATTTTCCATTATTTTTCTTATCATAAGCGAACGAACCACCAATTTGATAATGTCGTGCAGTTCCAACAATCCCGGGAATTGTTTCAATTTCAGCGCGCACACTACTTTGATCAAAAATAAAATCTTTACGCGTTGGCTCTTCTTGCGGCATAACAATAATATGAGCCGTTGAGGTGTCAATCATAGATTGCATAATTCCACTTGAAAAACCAGAAAGGAACCCTGAAACAAACATCAGGTTAAAAAATGATAGAGATAAAATAAAGATAATAAGAGCCACGGTAGATTTATGACCCTTGGTGATAGTTTTATACGCAATAAAAAATGCAGTTTTTATATCAATCAAATTCATATCTATTTTTTATTGCGTTTTTTCTTATTTCCAATAATCACCTCCTCACCTTCAGATAATCCAGAAGTAATTTCTATCATACCAGTATCATTTTTAATACCAGTCGTTACTTCTTTCTCCACAGCCTGTTTGCCTTCCAAAACCTGAACAATTTTTTTACTATCACTGTTTTGTATCGCACTTGCAGGAACAAAGAGAGTATTTTCAGAAATAGATGTCTTAATCCAAACATTCGCGGTCATACCAGACCTAATGTGTTCATCTTTTTTCTCAAAAAGAATAGTTGTCTGGTAATACACAGCACCACCGACAATTGTTTCCGCCGGATCAATAGCAGTAACACTACCGAGAAATTCTTGTTCCTCAATCGCATCAAAAGTAATTTTTGCCTCTTGACCGACTCGAACGTTTACAATGTTGTCTTCTACCACATTCAATTTAATTTGAAGAGCCCCGGCGGTGGCAAGTGAGAAGGTGTTCTTATTTGAACCAACCGTTTCGCCAACTTCGCTGTTTACTTCCGTAATAATGCCGTTACTTGGAGCAAGAAGAGACCTTTCTGAGATTTGAGTCTGGACTCTTTGCATAGATGCTTCTGCTTGTCTGATTTGCGCTTCATATAGAGCAATATCTGTGGAACGAGCAGGTGCCTTTTTGAGTATCAGCTTATCTTGAGTGCTCTTTAAATACCCTTTCGCAACTTTTAAATTCGATTCCCCTGTATTAAATTTTTCCTCTGCCGAAGAAAGATTTGTCATCGCAGTATTTATATTAGTGCGCGCGGTTGTTATATCTGTCCGCCATTTATTAAGTGAAGCTTGAGAGATGTTTGAATTTTCTGTTGCGCTGTTTACAGCCAATGCCACCACATCTAAAAATGAATTTACTTGACTAAGGTTTTGTCTGGCTTCATTAATATATATAATGAAATCGCTTTGAAACGCCAACTGATCAAGGGAATCTTTCCATGTTGTGAATACATTGTGCCTAATAAGCACTCTTTCCCATTCAGCATTATTTTCCAATGTACCACCTATCGCTAAACCAGAAATAATTTGCGGATTAGAACTACGGGGATTTGAAAAAAGTTGGTCTGCTTTATTTCTGACAGCATCGTCAGATTTAGTGTACGCATCTTTAAGTTTATCAATAAGGTTTTGCTTGGAATTGTTTAAAGACTGTTGAGCATTGACAAAAGACACTTCAGCATTTACAACTTCAGTTTCAGTGATAGCAATATCTTCTTCTGAAGCACCTGCCAATACTTGCTCAAGTTTGGCTTTTTGAACTTCAACAGAGGCTTGCATTTCCGCAAGTTGAGCAGAAAGTTCCGAAGTATCTTGTCTTGCCAGTAACTGACCCATGAAGACCTTTTTACCAACTTTTGTGTTTACTACAATCAACTTATCATTATTTTTGAAGTGCAAATCAATTTTGACTGGTGACTCAACTTTACCGCTTGCTGAAACTTCTTGCACAATACTGCCTTTTTGAACAGTTGCTAACTCATAAGGCACACTATTGGCACGCTTAGTAACAAGAGTTGCTACAATAATTCCAATAATGACAATAACTCCTATGGTAATAAATAAAGTTTTTTTGCTCATAAACATAAAATAAATTGATTTAACAAAGACTTTGTTCACTAATAAAGGTCCTCGCGGTATTAGACCTGTATTAGCTCCTCGGCTCGGAAATACTCAAGCTTTCAGCTTGGTATTTCGCTCGCTCTACGTCGCTAATAAAATATTTGAACTTTTTTAACAATCTTGCTATTATTAATTTAATGACAGCATCTTATTTCTTTACTGTTAATTATCTTAATTATAAAGCAATTATATAAACGATGCAAACATATTAGCTTGTAAAAGATTATGACTACTCAAAAATCAAATACTAGAGAACAAATAGTGAACAGTTTAATGACCTCAATCCACAAAGAAGCCCGTGCGGCAACACTCTTTGTGCATACGGTATCTGAGATTGTAGGAATACATTCTACTGACATAAGATGTTTAGATTTTTTGAATGAAGTCCATTTCTCAACGGCTGGTGATTTAGCAAAAATTACAGGTCTCACAACTGGTGCCATTACGGCAGTGATTGATAGACTAGAAAAAGCAGGTTTTGTAAAACGCGAAACAGATAGAAATGATAGAAGAAAAATAATAGTTAGGCTTATAACAAGAAATCCAAATAATTTAAAATTATCATGCAATCTATTTACAAAGCAAATTCCTAACATTCTTTCTAAATACAGCACCGAGGAACTTAAATTAATCCTAGATTGGAATGAAAAAATAACTA
>CAYREN010000640.1:0-1226 GCA_964423255.1 uncultured Roseivirgaceae bacterium
TTGCACACCTTTTGCACCTTCTTTCAATGTCCATGGAAATGGATCATCTTTTACCACATGTTTCAAAAATAGCTCCCACTGGACTTTAAAGGCATTTTCGTGAACTTCTTGCTCCGGCACCTTGGCCCAGCCACCCTGAAAATCTATGGGTTGTTGAATGTCTGGATTCCACACAGGTTTTGGTGTATTGCCATAATGTTGGGTGTAGCACTCCCTTAGGCCTGCAACGGCAGATCCTTTTGTTCCATCAACCTGCAAGGTGAGCAAATCGTCACGTTTTACCCTCGTAACCCAGGAAGAATTAAAGTGAGCGATTACCCCACCCTCTAATTCGAAAGTTGCATATGCTGCATCATCTGCCGTACATTTGTAGGTATGGCCATTTTCATCTACACGTTCTTTGATATGCGTGGCTCCCAGACAAGAAACTGCCTTCACCTTTCCAAATATATCGTCTAATACATATCGCCAATGACAAAGCATATCAACAATGATTCCTCCATCGTCTTCTTTGCGATAGTTCCATGATGGTCGCTGTGCCGGTATGGTGTCTCCTTCAAAAACCCAGTAACCAAATTCACCTCTTACGGATAGAATTTCACCAAAAAAACCATTTTGTATCAAACGTTTAATTTTCAACATCCCTGGTAACCAAAGTTTATCCTGAACGACACCATTTTTAACTCCTGCTTTTTGACATACATCATATAATTCCATAGCAACCTTCGTTTCGGTAGCTGTGGGTTTTTCACAGTAAACATGCTTACCGGCTTTAGCAGCTTGTTTTACAGCATCTGACCTTCTTCCTGTCGTTTGGGCGTCAAAATATATTTGATAGTACGGATCGTTCATCACTTCATCGAGGTTGGTGGTGATTTTCTGTACTCCTGACATCTCTCTTAATTTTTCCAGCTTGTTCATGTTTCGTCCTACCAAAACCGGATCAGGCATTATTACTTCATCAGGACTTATTTGCACTCCACCCTGCTTGATAATCTCGACTATTGATCTCATCAAATGTTGATTGGTGCCCATTCGACCCGTTACACCGTTCATTATTATTCCTACTTTGTGTTCTTTCATACCGTTATAATATTTTTACTTAATCTTAAATTTGTCAACCCTTAAAGTCTTATTTGTAAAAATGATTTAATGCAACAATGCTGTAATGGTTTTTTCGCTTTAAATAATATTAATTCTATCATTTACTCATTCTATCATTTACT
>CAYREN010000640.1:1326-2684 GCA_964423255.1 uncultured Roseivirgaceae bacterium
ATTCTATCATTTACTAATTAATTCACTCACTGTAAAATTGGCATATTTACTGCATCTTGTCCACATGTGTCTCAGGCCTATACGTCCTTCTGTAATTTCCGGGAAATCGATAAAATTCCATTGAAAATATTTTGATTTTCCATCACCTGATACATTCATAAACACCATGTCATATTTCTTTATAATGGTAATATGATATTTTATTCCAGGAAGGAACATCTCGGTATCTTCATAAGATTCACCCACTTGTGTCGCTTTGAATTGGTTTCCCTGCAATACCGGATACCGTCTTGCCCTCACATAATCCTTCTTATCTTTTTCTTCTCCATTACCAAAAGCAGCATAGCTAATATGCACAAGATTCATATTATTGAAATAAGATTTCATATATGGAATAGTTCTCAAGTGATTCCATTCTGATATATCTTTAGCATATGGATCTTTACCTTTACCGGTTGCCTGGATATAAATAATATTTACCCACTTCTTTATATCGTCCATTTTGGTGAAATCATACTCAATTTTCAAATCACCTATAAATGTCTGCTTTGTCCAAAGTACTGCATGGCAAGCATTATCTCTTTGTGTAGGTCCCGCTGCAAATAACATCCCATCATCCATATTTTTTATTGAGGCTCTCTGTCCGTCAAGAAACCAGTTATTTTGCCAATCATCATTTCCGGAGTCTGAAAAAACTACTTCCCATTCCAGCATAGATATTTTTGCAAATTCCGTTTCTTGAGCTGTTGCAGCAAAAAAGAAAAGATTGAATATTATGGAAATTAAAAATCTACTCTGCATTAGTCCATATTATTTTAACTATGATTTAAATACGCATATTTGATTTTATCTAAAAACTCATGCTGGTCTTCAGCCCAATGTTTATTTGAAAATATTTCAACTTCATTGAATCCTTCAAATCCCGTTTTCTCTACCCATCCTCTGATTTTTTTCACATCGATACACCCATCCCCCATCAATCCACGATCATTGAGCATATCTACAGTTGGGCTTATCCAATCACATATATGAAAGGCAAATAAATTGTCATGCTGTCCACAACGGTAAATTTCCTTTTCCAAATGCGGGTCCCACCAAAGATGATACACATCAACAGCTACGCCAACATAATCTGAATTGAAGTATTCTGCCATATCATTGGCTTGTTCAAGGGTATTAATTGCAGAGCGAGTATCTGCATACATTGGGTGCAATGGTTCAATGGCCAATTTTACATTTGCATTTTCCGCATAGGGTAATATTGCTTCTATGCCAGCCCTTATCTGATCTCTGGATTTCTCCAGAGATATCCTCGGTTCAGCTCCACACACCAAAACAACCAATGGGCATCCTAATGC
>CAYREN010000641.1:0-2680 GCA_964423255.1 uncultured Roseivirgaceae bacterium
GTGAATTAACTACTAATGAATTCCTTTCATCATTTTACTTAAAAACGGAGATAGGATTAATAACACAATCGATGCACCAATTGCCTCGACAGCGATGAAAGGATATAATTCGAAATCATATTTTTTAAGAATTGATTCCATTGTCCCAGCCAGGTAATTTCCCATCGCAATGCTTCCCATCCACAATCCCATCATTGCAGAAACAATTTTGGGAGGAGAAAGTTTTGTGATCATAGACAATCCAACTGGAGATAAGCAAAGTTCGCCCGATGTATGCAATAAATACACGCTTACCAACCATAGCGGACTGACCATCAAACCGGCATTTGCATTCGATTGTGCTGCTGTCATGATAATAAATCCCAATCCAAGCAATAACAGGCCAAAGCTAAATTTATATGGTGTCCTTGGATTTTTGCCAAGTTGAGCTAGTTTTATCCACATCATTGAAAACAAAGGGGCAATAATTACTATGAATATTGGATTAAGGGCCTGAAACCAAGAGGCCGGGACATCCCATCCAAAAACCAAACGATTTGTATTCTCTTTTGCAAAAAGATTAAATGTTCCACCTGCCTGTTCGAACCCAGACCAAAATATCAAATGGAATACTGCCAAAACAAGAATTACAAATACCCTACTCCATTGTGTTTTTCCTTCTGTTCCTTTAAAAATTACATAAATCAGGTACAGGGCACCAGAGATGGCTGTAATTAATTTGACAATATCCAATGTGCTTTCGCTAACTATATCAATTAATTTGATAATACCCACTGTCAATAATATGCTGCCAATTGAGTAGTATAAAATATCTAACCAGTCCTTAAAAATTAGTGACAATTGGTCAGAATCTCTGTTTGGTGGCAACCCTACTTTTTCTAATGATACTCTTCTGGCATAAAACCATATTAGTCCTATCAGCATACCAACGCCGGCAGAAATATATCCGTAATGCCACCCTACTTTTTCTCCAAGTCCACCTGCAACAAATGGTGATAAAAAAGCTCCAAGATTGATCCCCATATAAAAAATTGTAAATGCTGAGTCTTTCCTTGGATCGTCAGTCTCGTACAATCCGCCTACCATGGTAGAAATATTAGGTTTGAAAAAACCATTACCTAATATCAGAAATCCAAGGCCGCAGTAAAGTAAAAACTCTCTCATTTCCATGTTGCCACTCATATCGGAAGATACACTTGCAGCTAGTGCAAATTGTCCTGCAGCCATAACTAATCCACCAATAAATATTGATTTGCGCTGACCCAATAATTTATCTGCCAACACTCCACCCAATATTGGGGTCACATATACCAATCCAGTAAATATGGCATAAATCTCCAACGCAGCACTTCGCTCCATTCCAAATCCTCCGTCCGCGAATGAGGATGTGAGATACAATACGAGCAAAGCCCGCATTCCATAATAACTAAATCGCTCCCAAAACTCAGTGGAAAAAAGGGTGTATAACCCACTGGGGTGTTTTGTCTTTTTTATTTCCATAAATTTTTATTTTAAAAACAATTCTCTATCCCCGATAATTCTGCCCAAAATGAAAAATATGCCGAACGATATTCGCAATTAACATAAGTAAAAACTGGGTCAATTAAATTGTAATAAACCAAGGACGAATAGTTGTGTAAATATTGTAAAATGAATGGTAAGGAGCAAACTACATCTAATTTGTTCAGATAAATGCACTATTAAAATTATAGCTATTAATTATCATTCAAATAATATATAATTCAATTATTAACACTTTCGTCATCATAAACTGTTTATATCAACGTGACTTTATTTCAATCAAGTCAGACTAAATTTATAGGTTAATAACCAACACATCAACCTACCATTTTATATCTTTGCTGAGATATTAATTTTTATTATTCTAACTGCTAATTCAGCAATGGCTTTAATCTATTCCGTCTATATAAGTGATGTCGATAATTTGAGTGACGCCAGATATTCGGCAGGAATGGGTGTGGATTTTATAGGGTTCAGATTAGATCCTCATGATGATGGTTCATTAAGCCCAGAAAAGTTTAAAGAAATATCAGAATGGATTTCAGGAGTTAAAATTGTTGGTGAATTTGGAGACGCAAACCCCTATGAAGTAGAAGTAGCACTTTCTAAATTTAAGGTCGATTATCTACTCATCTCAGATGCATCTCAAATCAATGCCTTTACAAGTTTTGACATCCCAATTATTCTTAAGATTATTGTTAATGAGGAATCAAAAAGCGAGATGAGTTCAACACTCAATTATTGTTCTGGTTTTGTTGAATACTTTTTGTTAGAATCTAGGAAAGAGGTACTGGGCGAAAAAGAAATAAAACTTATTAATACCTATTCAACACAATTTCCAATTTTACTTGGTTATGGCATCAATATGGAAAATGCAAAAACGATTGTTAGCAAACTAAATATAAAAGGAATATCACTAAAAGGAAGCTCAGAGATCCGTCCCGGATACAAGGATTTTGATGAAATGGCCAATATTCTTGAAGTGTTGGAGGTAGATTAAAGCTAGTAAAAGGGGATAAAGATCATCCCACAAACCCAAACTTCAAATATTTAATCGCATATCCTTGCCCTGCAAATTGCTGCTCGTATTTTGTTATTATACCATGATGATCCTTGGCAAATTCAGAACTATATAATTCTTGGGTAAATGCAATATCCT
>CAYREN010000642.1:0-2678 GCA_964423255.1 uncultured Roseivirgaceae bacterium
TCATGCTGGATTTTTACAATGACAGGTATTCTGCTGAGGGTGCCTGGCAATATCCAATACCTTTGGATGCTAATACAGATACGGTTGACTTTGATACCTTTTTAGGAGGAGCACCAAAAGTTCCCTACGAACCAAAGCGTTTTTTCCGCTGGAGAAATTACAAAGATTATGGTACTGGAGTTGCCGGAGACCTTTTTGTACATGCATTTTCTACCCTCAACTATATTCTCAGCTCAAATGGACCCACAAAAGCTTTTTCCACTGGCGGCCTTAGATTTTGGAATGATGGAAGAGACGTGCCTGATGTAACATTGACATTTTATGACTATCCCAAGACAAAATCACATGCTGCATTTAATGCGTCTTTTCGGGTTAATTTTATCGCCGGTGGTGGAGGAGGTGGTGGATTTCGACTGGTTGGCACAGAAGGTGTCATGGAAGTACATTCTAATTCAGTAAAACTAACAAGGTCAAAACTGAGTATGATTCCAGGAGGTTACTCTATGACTTCTTTTACAGAATCTATGCAAAGTAAAATAAGAGAAGATTATGCCTCACAAAATCTTGAAAGCAGAAAATCATCACTAAATATCGGTGAGACAACCTACAAGACTCCTTCAGATTATAAAGGGTCTCATTACGATCATTTTCATAATTTTTTTCAGGGAGTTCGTGGCATAGGAACAATTATAGAAGATCCTACTTTTGGCCTGCGAGCTGCAGGTGCAGCTTTATTGGCCAATGAAAGCTATTACCAAAATAAGCAGGTAAGTTGGGATCCTGAATCTATGAAATTATTATGAATTAAAGTTACCGGATGATCCGGGTTAATCTAAAATTATACATATATGAAAAAATTATTTATTTGCATTTCCCTAATTTTCTTGATGTCGGCAACCTTTGCACAAGAACAACCAATCAATGTAATTGTATTTGGCGCACATCCGGACGATTGTGATACTGATGCCGGAGGTACTGCTATTTTATTTGCAAAGATGGGCCATAAGGTAAAATTTGTCTCTCTTACCAATGGTGATGCGGGACACTTTGCAATGGGTGGTGGAGAGTTGGCCAAGATAAGAATTGCAGAAGCACAAGAAGCAGGAAAAAGATTTGGCGTTGAATACACCGTGCTCGACAATCACGATGGAGAACTGATGCCGACCCTGGCTAACAGGTTGAAGATAATTCGGGAAATAAGAAAATGGAATGCTGATGTCGTCATCGCTCCAAGACCCAATGACTATCATCCAGATCACAGATATACAGGCATTTTGGTTCAGGATGCAGCATATATGGTGATTGTTCCAAATGTTGCTCCGGAGGTTCCTCCATTGGAGAAAAACCCGGTTTTTATTTATTCTGAAGATAGATTTCAAAAGCCAAATCCTTTTAATCCGGATATTGCAATAATAATCGATGAAGTATTTGATCAAAAAATATATGCCATGGCAGCACATGAATCACAATATTTCGAATGGCTTCCATGGACCGAGGGCAAACTGGATATGGTACCAAAAGACGAAAAAGCAAGATTGGAGTTTTTGGCAAATTGGAGAACATTTGCTCCTGATAGAGCTACAATTTCGTGTTTGAAAAAATGGTATGGAGATAGAGCAACAATCGTTAAACACGCCGAGGGTTTTGAAATTTGTGAATATGGCAAACAACCAAATGACGATGAAATAAAAAGGTTGTTTCCAATGCTCAAAAAGTAGGCTTGTTTTTTATTCTAATCATATTTTTTAAGTAGTGTCAAAATTTAACTTAGGTACATTAAAACTAAATGCATGAAACCAAGACCTTATATTCTTGAAGAGACAAATTGGAAAACCGTAAAAGACACCAATTATGAAGTTGCCATATTACCATGGGGTGCCACCGAAGCTCACAATTATCATTTACCATTTGGAACAGACAGTATTCAAAATATATTTATAACTGCTGAAGCCGCCAAGCTGGCCTGGGACAGGGGAGCGAAAGTTGTTGTACTTCCAAATATCCCATTCGGTGTCAATTGCCAGCAGCTCGATATCAAGTTGACAATCAACCTTAACCCGTCAACGCAATTTCAAATTCTCCGGGATGTGGCAGCTTCTTTAAATGGCCAGGGCATCAAAAAATTAATTATTTTAAACGGACATGGTGGTAATGATTTCAAGCAAATGATAAGGGAATTAAGTGCCGAGTTTCCAGAAATGTTTATTGGACAAATCAGCTGGTTTATAGTAGACCCACATTGGGACAAGTATTTTGAAGAATTAGGTGATCATGCCAATGAAATGGAAACAAGCGTCATGATGAATATTGTTCCAGATTGGATTTTGCCTCTATCTGAAGCGGGAGATGGAAAAGCAAAAAAATTAAAATTCAAAGCTCGGGAAGAAGGTTGGTTTTGGGCACCAAGAGCATGGACAAAAGTTACTAAAGATACTGGTATTGGCGATCCATCCAAATCAACTGTGGAAAAAGGGGAGGCATTTTTAAACAAAGTAATTGCAAAACTTTCTACATTCTTTGTTGAGTTGGCCGAAACAGATATTAAGGATATTTACGTGGATTAGATAAATCAGAATGGCCTTGATTGAAAATATTTGGGAAGAGGATATTCATGTACTTTCCTTTCATATGGACCCTAAAGGAAAAGCTCATCTTGCTTCAATATGTAATTTTCTCCA
>CAYREN010000643.1:0-2674 GCA_964423255.1 uncultured Roseivirgaceae bacterium
CCACAAATTCCGGCCAATACATTTTGTACATCTAAGTTTGTATATGGAACTTCATCCTTTCCAAATTTTCTCCACATGGCAGCCATAAGATCATCCAATGAAACACTCTTAAACGTTGTACGAAGTGTAAGATCAAGTGCAAGTGCTATTGCTTCTCCATATGAATAATAAGAAAAAAATGTATTATCAAAATTTACTTCATCGTTGGCAGCTCCGCGATCGGCATAAATTGCCAACTCACTCATGTGTACAGGAGACCCATGTTTTCTGCCTGGAGCATTGATGAGGTTATTTACCGTTCTACTCAGAGAATTTATGTATTTGTCTTTGGGAAGAATTCCTGTTCTACAAAGTGTAAGTCCGCCATAATAATTAGTAAATCCCTCCCCAAACCACAGTTCGCTGCTCACATTTGGCTGGGTAAAATCAAATGGTTCTAACGAAGCAGGCCTTATTCTTTCCATATTCCATGCATGAAAAAATTCATGTGAGACGAGACCTATAAAACGATTGAGATTACCGGATAAATTTTTACTCGATGTCAGTATTGTAGAATTTCTATGCTCCATTGCGTCACGATAAAATCCAGGGCCAAAGCTGCACAGAAATGTGTAAGTACCATCATTAAAAGATGGGAAATCACCAAAAATCGCTTTTTGCTCATTCACAACTTTTGAAGTCATTTCTACAAAAATGTCCATCTCTGATTCACTTGCCACAGAATTAATTGCCATGCGGACGATTTGATTTTCTTCACCTGAAATATCAAATTTCTTAACCTTAAAATCAGAAATTATACATGGGCTATCCATCAAGTATTGCAAGTTGGGTGCAGCATAAATATTATTGATGCTATCCAGTAAATCTAACTGAGTAGCGATTTTCCATGAATTACTTGCAGGTAAGTGAAATATTATTTTTACGGGGATATTTTCTAAACCCTTAATCCAAAGCAAGATCGCCGGCATATTGAGATGCGCAAATTCGCTATCTATTCCAGCATAAGTCCCATCTGGGTGATTCGCATAAAGCATGTATTTTATATTTAGGGAATTAGTAATCCCGGATAATCTCCATGAATCTGATTTGACACGTTGAATATCAACTTTGGAATTGTCATCATTATAGGCTTTTAAATTGTAAACATTTTTACCAAAATTGTGAGCAGCATACCTCCCGGGAGATGCATTGCTCATTACTGCTGTCAAATTCTCTGATGAATTGTTATCTATTCGTATGGCAATTTCAGCTTCATGATGAACAGCATTGGGAAACGAAATATGGTAAGTGATGGTATCTTGCGAATAAGAAGAATTGCTGATGAGTAGGTTGAGTGCAAACAGGAAAAGTCCCTTTTTCACAATAGCTAATTTCTCCATAATCGATAGTTCGTTACATTTTTAAAAGTCGCTTAAAATAAGAACTTTCCAAAAGTTATATGTAAATCATTATCTTCTGATTACCGGTTAGATAAATTTTAGAAATGAAAACTTTTGGAAAGTTAACAGAAGCATTGCAGAATGATAGCACCATGAATAGTTGTTGGAAGATTATTTATTTGGCCTTCTTTTTCAGGAGTCCACTTTTACTCAAAGACTTGGCAATGCTCTTTGTCAGCGCATCTGCTCGCTCTTCATCACTTTCAGCATTTTTGATAGTAGAGTCAATTTGAAATATCATTGTTTTATCATCAGCATCAAAAAGGGTGGTTTCTACAACTACAGTTTTCTCTTGTTGATACGACCAATTATAAACACCATAATATGAATCTATATAGTTAAAAAAGTAGTTGTGTTGACTATCGGCCATAAACCTTGTCGACTGGGTATAACGCTCTTTTGAAGAGATATCTTTTAGACGAAGCGCTATAACACCTCCAATATTTTTTTCTTTTATCAACTCAAGTATTTCTTCTCTCGTATATAAATCCTTTTTGGCTTTATCAACATTTACACTACTAAACATGCTATAGCCCATTTCTCTAAGTTTATAAGACAGTTCTTGTTCGTACATAGACCTGGATTCGTACTGATTTGCCATGGCAATAATCAAAACACGATCTAACTTTGCAGTAGATGTTCTACTCATAGTCGCTTGATTTGAAACAGTAGAACAACTGGAAATTACAATGAGGAAGATTATTGAACGTAGTATATTGTTTGTCATGGTTATTAAGTCTTTTTTCGATTTAGAATGATTTGGCAATAATAGTGAATATCCGCCAATTCAGTATCTAAAAATTAATTATAGATTTTCCATCCTCATGGTGACGCTGAGGAGGGATATATTTAACACCTGACCTATTTCAGCAAACTAACAGGCCCCTTGATATGAATAAGTTCCCCCCTGCAATTCAAAGCGGTGATCAAGTAATAATATATTCCCGCCGGCAAAATTTCTCCATTGGTAGTGCCATCCCAATATTCGAAAGGATCCCCGGTGGAAAATACTTTCTTGCCCCAGCGATTTACAATTATTATACTGTATTCAGGGGTGTTGATGGCATAATTGACAAATTTATCATTATAGCCATCACCGTTGGGTGTAAATACATTGGTGGTGAAAACACCATCGTCTTCCGGGATAAATATAAGGTTAGCGGTATCCACGGCATAGCTGCATTCATTTTCTATTTCTACATGATAGACCCCAGGCCATTCCACAGCAATGGACT
>CAYREN010000644.1:0-2663 GCA_964423255.1 uncultured Roseivirgaceae bacterium
AAAATTTGATCGAATAAAAGTGAGTACATCTGCGACATCTTTATTGTTCAAAAAGTCATGCTTCGGCTTAATAATATTATAGGTTCGCTTCTGAATTTTTATTGGTTTCAATAATAATTAAAACTAAGCACATTAGTACATCTCGCTTTAGCTTCTAAAAATTTATCTTTGCTATATGGGAGATTATCAAATGAGCTATGGTCATAGTGTTTTAAATTTGACAGTTCATATTGTATGGTCATCAAAATATCGTTATAAGGTTTTACAAGGAGATTTAAAAATCAGATACTATTACAGATTTGCGATGCTGATGATACCATAAAACTGAAATCAGTAGTTTCAAACAATCATATTCATATGCACATTAAGTTATCTTTCATCATTGTCTATAATCAACATAGTTAATTAAGCCCATAGTGGTCTATATCTCGTAAGAATTATTCAAAATTACATTTGCAAAATAGAGTAAGCTTAAGTGTTGGTAATCCGGTTGATACCGAAAAATTTAATACGCGTATTTTGTTTTCCTTGACCTTTGATTAACCAAGAAGACATGTCGTTTGGAATTGGTTATGGATTACGTACATAAATTCGTTGTTTTCCACTAAATCCAATGACTTCATTTGGCAATTTATCAGGAAAAAATTCAGCCTGCATTCGTTCCTCATCCAGCATTTCAAATAGAATTACGCCCCAGGGAATCTGCTCATCAACACCTTCCAAAGAGCTTAATTCCCAGGTTACGCTGTCTATTCGATTTACCCATCGACGTGGAATTAGTTCATATTTAACTATTCCATACGCAAGATCCACTGTCTCAGGCGCAGGGCCATTATTCTTTACCCATGAATGAAAATATGTATTATTATTTTCTGCCCAACGAGCATAACCATCATAAATTGTAATCCGATACGCGTGTAAATGATCATATCCTATGGCAAAATGATTTTCGAAATCATCGCTATTTGTACTCCCAGGAATAAACCAGTTTCCGGACAAGGCACCTTTTGCATCAAAGTCCACTTTTCCTCCCCTTGGCTCTTGTTGCCTTATAGTCTTGGCAAGTAATTCAGATTTCAGAGGTTCTTTAAAATACTCTAAAATGCTGGAGGCATATAGTGTTTCAAACCAAAAAAGATCAGGATAGATAAAGTTTTTTACACTCCCCTGATCATGTAATCCAATGTCGAGAGCAGAAAATGAAGACACGTAAGCGATAACCTGACCTTTCTTAACATCAATAGTTACGTACTGTGGTTGACCATCAATCAAAGTGCCGGTTTGTTCCAAAATAAAATCTTCAAAATTCCCCACATGGCCTAGTTTCACACTGATGGTTGTACTGTATTTAATGTTCACCCAATTATCATCCCCTGATTTTCCCAAGGCATCAATTTGGCCATCTGCCATGGCATAAATGGGTGTTGTTGGTTCAGGAACACCGATTTCCACATGATGAACCCCCCCATGGTCCTGAGGAAATACCCCCATAAGACCCATAGATTCAAAAAAAATCACTCCCTCTAAATCAAGCGGAAGTATATCAAAGTAAATTTTACCTTCAGGAAAATTATACGTTTCTTCAGGGATATCGGATATTGGTTCAGAGTCTGGCGTATCCTCTTTGCAGCTAATGGCAAAAACTAAAAAAAGTAATATAGGTGGATGTATCAAATATTTTCTTGGAAGCCAGCCCATGATTTGCTACATAGTTATTTCATATCAATAAGATATGATCTAAGTTAAAAATTAAATTTAAATATTGGAAGGCTAAAGTGATTTAGATTTTTTTCTCACACGCTCTACTTCCTGTTCTGAGATGGGCGAGGCATCGTTATCAAAATTTGAGCGAATAAAAGTGAGTACATCCGCAACATCTTTGTTACTTAAAAAACCTTGTGGTGGCATTATATTGCTGTAGGTTCGATTATGAACTTTAATTTCTCCCTGCATTCCGTTAAGAACAATATCAATAAGTTTTTCCTTATCGCCAATTACCCATTTTGTCCTTCGTAAGGTTGGGTAACGTGCCCTATCACCTCTGCCATCAGCTTGATGACAAGCTGCACAATAAGAATAATAAATTTTTGCAGCTGGCGAAGAATTCAATAATATATGGTCTGCCACAGCATCAGGAGTTTTGAAATGTGGAAGCTTTTCTCTTTCCTTCATTTTAGATAATTGAGGTTTAGCAAAACTTTTTTTATCACCATTAAACATGACTTTCCAAATAGCACCTTTCTCTGTTTCGCCAATGTACAATTCACCGTCTGGTCCAATAGCGAGTCCCATAGGACGAAAGACGGCATCGCTTACATTTTTTATGGTATCCACTCTGGCAAATCCATCTGCAAAGATCTCTACGTCACCTGAGGGAAGGCCCTTTTTGAAAGGTACAAATCCTATGAAATACCCGGATTGCGGGTAGGGGTTTCGTATGGTAGAACCATGAAATGCTATAAATGCTCCTTTTTTATATCTTTCAGGAAATTGATCGCCGGTATAAAATAGCAGATCATTTGGAGCCCAATGCCCTGGAAATCCCAATATGGGTTTATCGAAAGTCTCACATCTTCCAATCAAGGTTCCATCACCCCCATATTCAGGTGACAATACTTTCTCACCAGTCATTTGATTAAAATAGCAATATGGCCACCCAAAGT
>CAYREN010000645.1:0-2661 GCA_964423255.1 uncultured Roseivirgaceae bacterium
ACTTTAATGCCATCAAGTTTTATTTTTTTGGCTTTTATCAATTCAATCTCATCAGAATTTTCATTTTCCAGATCATCCAAAGTACCGGTCTTGGGTTCTGTTTGAGACTCACTAACCTGTGGAATATCCAACTCAGCAATTTCCTCAAGATTTTCTGATTCTTCCAGCACTATTGTCTCTGGCATTTCTTCCTCTTCCTTTTCAAGCTCTTTGTCATTTGAATCATTAGACAATTTATTTTCAGGGATTACTGATGTGACCTCAACAATGATCTCATTTTCGATGGTTGGAATCGGAATTGGATCGTCATTTTCCTGTTCTGGTAAAAACTGCTTGAGAATAAATTCGACGGTGTCATTGTCCAATTTACTGTGTAAGCCATTGGTGATTTCAATTTCTTGTTTTTCTAAATAGGAAATTAATTGGGTAGGCGTTTTATCAATTTTTCTGGCCAGGGTACTAAGTCTCATCTTGGATTATATATTTTATTGCTTTTTAAAAGGGAGTTCTAAAAATCATTCTTATTCTATTTTCTAACTTGAATATTTAGATAATTTTTTAGTTAATTTCTTTTCAATTTCACCGACTTCTAAAAGCGTTATATTCAATTCATTTAAGCAAAGATTGTTGAGTAACTCACTTTCGTTAGTGTCGATAGTTCCATCGATAGATGATATTAACTTTATATATCCCAGGCATTTGAGTTGGTCTTCTTTATTTAAAGATTTAAGATAAACAAGTCCATCTTCGTAGACTTTATCTCTTGGTATACCACTAAGTGTGTCAATTTCTCTCATTGCATCACCTATATCTATATGCTCCGCTTTAAAAATTTTATTACCCAATTCCAATTCTTTCAGATCAGCTACTTTGTCTGCCGAAAGCATTAAGAAAAAGAAATATATAATTGCTTGTTCAAAAGAAGAATCTTTCTGATCCATATTAGTTTTAGCTTTATTTCAAATGTAAAAAATGACTGGGATATAACAAAAATTTATTTAGCAACAGTTATTAAATTGTTGAAGAAAAACAATTAATTATTAAATTTATTACTGATATGGTGGGAGTTTTGTGATCATTTTATTAACATAAAAATCATTATAATTTCATTAATAACATAAAAAGTAATTGTCGCAAATCTATGGAAATTAATTATCCTTTAGTATTGAGATCAATTTCATTATTTTGCATGGAATACTAAAATTGTAATCTACTCTAAAAAATGAGATATCTCTTCGTATTATTTTTATCAGTTTCTATAATAAATGTTTCTTTATGCCAGCCTGTTAAATCTCAACAGCAGGATTTCTTGAATTCCGATTTTCATAAAAATCGCAGGGTGGTCCTTAGAGAGATGATGCCATTAAATTCAGTAGCTATATTCTTCTCCAACCCATTAAGAAATAGAGCGAATGATGTAGAATATATTTATCATCAAGATCCAAATTTTTATTATCTCACCGGCCATAAAGAGCCTCATTCTATGTTGCTTATTTTCAAGTCGCCTCAAGATATTGAAGGGGTAGAAATTGATGAAATAATATTTGTACATCAAAAAAATGCACTGAAGGAGGTTTATGAAGGTGCAAGCTTGGGCAAAGAAAGAGCTATGGAATTACTAGATATCCAGATCGCATTTGAAGGTTCAGATTTTAAAAGCTTTAATCTTGATTTTTCCCAGTTTGATCAGGTATTATTTTATGATTTTAAAAATGACGTAAGAGATCTCAATGTGTCTGGAGATTTATATGAACTTATTTCAATTTTTAAAGAAAAAATAAATTATGCTGTAGAGCCATTGAGCCTTAAAACCGAGCCAGAAAATTCTAATCTCAATACCAAAACGTTGGATTCAATAATGGTATTGATGCGTGGTATTAAACTGGAGGAGGAGTTATTATTAATAAAGAAAGCTGTTGATATTTCTACATTGGCTCAAGTAGAAGTGATGAAAGCCATTCATCCCGGCATGTCTGAAACAGAGGTACAAGGAATGCACGAATTTATTTTTAAAAAGTACAGAGCAGAATATGAGGGATATCCCAGCATCGTGGGGGCAGGACACAATGGCTGTGTTTTGCATTATATCGAAAATTATAAACCGGAAATTGAAGATGGGGAATTGATTTTGATGGATCTCGGTGCTGAATATCATGGATATACGGCTGACGTTACCCGCACCATTCCTGTCAATGGCAAGTTTAGTCCGGAGCAAAAGCAGATCTACGATTTGGTGTATAAAGCACAGGAAGCCGCTATGAATATTTGCAAAGAAGGGACAACATTTAGAGAATTATATGTTGCCACATCGGAAGTGGTGGATGATGGCCTGCTCCAACTGGGTATTTTCGAGAGTTTGGATAGTGCTGATGTGATCAACCCGGAGACTGGGCGAAACAGGTATTATCCCCATGGTTGTTGCCATCATATCGGGCTCGATGTGCATGACAAAGGGTCTTATGATTTACTTCAGGAAAACATGGTAATAACCATAGAGCCAGGGATTTATATTCCAAACGGAAGTCCTTGTGATGAGAAGTGGTGGGACATACCCGTGAGGATTGAAGACGACTTTCTGATCACCGAAGAGGGGTGTATTTTGCTTTCAGATTTGGCACCTAGAAGGAGCGAGGAAATTGAAGAACTCATGAAAGAGACCAG
>CAYREN010000646.1:0-2654 GCA_964423255.1 uncultured Roseivirgaceae bacterium
CGAAGGCCGGTGTCCAGGGGTTTCAACCTCTGGATTCTGGCCTGCGCCAGAATGATGGTATTCGCAGCAAGCTGCGGGGAATTGAACCCATAGAGATTAAAGCACTTTTGAATCACCCCGAAAGCAAGACCCTGGAGTTCAAACGCGACTTGTCCTCACCCAGGCCATCTGAAAACGCTGGTTCTGGTTGCTTTTGCCGACACCGCTGGCGGTCGTCTGGTTATCAGTATCACTGAGCTTACCGCAATAACACTCTGTGTTCCCAATTCGGCAACAATCAATTCATAACTAAAATACCCAACAGTATTTTACTGGTAAATACACTCCAATCGAAACAGCCACCTTTCCTTCAATTTTTGCAATCTTGAAGTTTAATTTTTAAACATGTTAAAAATACCGTATCACCTCAAGCTCAAGGTAATCATCATTCCTGAAGTCATAAATAAAATCATTCTCAGAAAAATTACTGTATATTCTTGCCAAGGCTGAAAACCTCCATTCATCTGTTATTCTCCGACTAAACTCTGCTGAATAAATTACACCGGAATTTTCTATATCAACAACACTGTTAATACGAATTTCTGTACCACTCAAATCATTCAAGGCAATTCTGATACCGGAAAAAACATCATGTTCAAATGGTGTAGTCGCTAACTCATCACGCGAATCATACATATATTCTAAAAACCAGTTAACATCAGCACCTTTCAGCCAATTACCCGATGACGTGTACTCAAACCCACCCGTTAATGCATAGAAATCGTCATCACCCTGCCCTCTTCGGTTAAAGGCTTCGAGCTTCCACGCCAATTGATCTGACTGGTAGAGAAAGTCAATGCTAATCTGGGATATCTGACTATAATATGGAACCAAAATCACATTACTGCCATTGAATTCCGGCATTAGCTCAGGCTCACGATTTGTGCCCTTAAAATAAGACCATCCTATCTCGGCATTACCAAAAAGATTATATAATCGCAGGGCATAATCAATGTGTTCATCCTTCTTGTCTGACTGATATCTCACCTCATCACTAATTTCATATGAAGATCTCAAGCGACCCTTCGGACCAGGAAAATTTCTCTTCCTGAAACCGGGAAGAATATAGCCATCAATATGGCCAAAATCATACACCCAGGTCATATTCAACATTGCCTGTCCCTGCTTTTTCTCCAACGCAGGATCTTCCAGCAAATCAACCTGATTTACCACATCAACCAAATGCTGTGATTCTGTCACTCCCCAAAAGACAGTGCCCACTCCCACTTTCCACGATAAAGAGCCGTTCATGTTACTCCACATCAACTCGCGCACATCAAAATGTGAACGTTTATCATCTTGTCCATCAAGGCGGTAGAATGGAATGAAACTCAAGGCATGATCACTGTTGCCCGGATAAAAATAAAACTCTGGCCGTATTACAATCGCAGCCCCCCCGTCTTCCTGTTGATCAAAGAGCGCCTTCTCAGAGAAAATACGGCCATCTACAGCAAAATAGCCTTCTGTTATGAACTCTGCCTGCGCGTAAACAAGACCAAATGGAGACAGGGAAAAAATGAAAATAATTATTTTTTTCATTGGGTTATTTTATTATCTGGTACGTTTAATTCCAGTTTGAGAAAACTCGGAATCTTGCAATCCATTTTCAAACCGGTAATCATCCCAGTTTAATATCGTGGCCTTTTTTGTTGAATGATTAACCATCACCATCTCGGAAGATCGCCAGATACGGCCGATATATTTTTTATAGCCTTTTAAGTCCATTGTTTTAAATTGCTTTCCTTTACGGTCATAATAATCAATACGAATCGGTCTGAACTCTTCTTTATCAATCCATTTTACGTGTTTTGAATATCCTGAATTTTTATCAACGGGATAACGCTCAATAACAAAACAATCCATACCATTATAATTTTCATCTCTAAGGTATTTGTAAGTAAACTTCTCTGGCTCAGGAGATGCAAGATCCTCGTATGTAAACTCACTACCAAGAAATGATCCTGTTTTATTGGCTGACGAGATACGCTTAACGCGCTTAATAGCTGGAAGATAAATCCATTGATCATCTGAACCTGTTTTATGAGAATACGTTAACATTGCGGTACCACGTACATCACGTGGCGTATCAAAAGTCATTATTGTTTTATCACCATCACCATCAATCTCAAGCGTTTTAACACGTAATGTGCGCTGACTTTCCCTGCCATTTTTATCTTTCAGGGTCATGGTAATATTTGCTGTCAGATCCCCAAAACCATTATCTCTCCTTTCATCTTCCATAGTAATTTCATGGGCTTTTCTCACTGGATCTGTAATTTTTTCAATCTGTGACAGAACAGATTGTGAAGCAAATGAACCCGCTGTAAAAATTGATAAAAACAAAAACAATACAAATTTTTTACACATTGTCATACCTGTTCTCCTTTTTAATCATTGGCAAATAAATCAATTTTATTTTATTTTCATAAAACATCAATATTGACGGTAAAATCAACAAATCAACCACAAGTGCAATAATAAGCGTAATCATGGTCAAAAGTGCCATACTCGAATTAACTTCATAATTTGAAAATGACAACACCAAAAATCCAGTCACAAGAACAACAGTCGTCATTAACAATGCAAACTCTGTCGCGTCGCATGTATTTATAACC
>CAYREN010000647.1:0-2653 GCA_964423255.1 uncultured Roseivirgaceae bacterium
AATTTATTCCCATTGATTTTACCTCCGTTTTTTTCAATATTTTGTATGGCATGATTATAACTCATTTTATATACATCATTAAGCGAATAGGAAGTGTATTTAAAATTCAGATCTTCTACTTTATCCAGGCCCAGTTTCCAATAGTTTGGGATATTTGAATACCCCAACATTGTTCCTAAAATTCCGCCAACATTTGAAGGGTTACAATCTGAGTCTTGCCCGCAACGCGTACTAATTTCAATGGATTTGCCATAGTCACCTTGTCCATACAACAAGCCAATTATAATATAAGCGGCATTTATTTTGGCGTCAATATTGAAAGGCTTAAATACACCATCTGGGCATCCAATATCTGATGACCATTTTTTTTCGCACTCAAACCATGTCCTCTTCCAATCCTGAGGATATTCCTGATGCCAGCCAATAACGTCTGCGATGCATTGGTAAAAATCACTTTGCTCAGGTATGGTTTTTAGTGCTTCATTCACAATGTAATCAACATTGTCAGAAATAAATGCTAACGAATACATTGAAGCTACATAGACACCGCCATACCATCCATCGCCATAGTTCATAATATGGCCCACTTTATCGCATATTTTACTGGCCGTATTTGGCATTCCTGGAGACATTAAGCCTGCGAAATCTGCTTCTATCTGAAAATCTATATCGTCGGAATGAGGATTGTTTTCCCAGTATCCCGATGCCGGTGGATCAATACCATTAAGGATATTGTACCTTGCTGCCTGGTTGGCGTGCCATAACTTATAATCTGCATTTGCAAAGGCCCTGGCATGTGATTTGGCAGGTGCGTCCAGCCCTTCTTTGTCAAAAACTTTTACAAATGTCAAATCCATGTATACATCATCATACAATCCCGGGCTATTGTCATAGTACCACTTCATCTTGTGCTCATCCCATTCGATTGGGATATAATCCTGAATCATTGTACCACAATATTTAAATTCAGTTGGTCCACCATAGGTGCAGCCAATTACCTGGCCCGCCCAACCTCCTTTAATTTTATCCATTAAAACACTTTTATAAATTGAAATTGTTTGTGATGATTGTTGTTCATTTTTATACTGGTGATCTGGTTGTTGAACACAACTTAAGAGGACAGAAATAAACAAGAAAGAGAATAGTATTAGATATCTCATATTATTTGGTGAACAATTATTTTTTAAATTTTGAATATAAATATTAAATGTCTTTTCTATATGGAATAGAAGCTTGAGCACCCATTTGGGTTACCGAACTTGCTGCTGCACTATTTGCAAACTTTGTGGCTTCTAACATGGATTTGTTTTCTGCCAACGCCACTACCATTGCACCACTAAAAGTATCACCAGCCGCCGTGGTATCAACTGCACTTACACTGGGAGCTGGCATCATTAGATCATCTGAATCAGATGAAACAAAAGAGCCTGAAGCACCCATAGTAATAATCACATGTTTCACGCCTTTCGATTTTATGATATTTGCTGCCTTGCTTGCAGAAAGCTCATCAGTTACTTTTATTCCAGAAAGAAATTCAGCCTCCGTTTCATTGGGGGTGATAAGATAAAGAGACTTGAGCAAATCTGCAGACAGTTCCTGTGCCGGTGCTGGATTCAGCACAACCTTTACTCCTGCATCACTGGCGATTCCTGCAGCATATTCAACCGTCGAAAGAGGTATTTCCAATTGCATAAGCACCAATTTAGATTCTTTGATTTGAGTTGCTGCCTTATCGATATCACTGAGGTTTAATGCTGCGTTAGAACCCAGAGCTACAGAAATACAATTTTCTCCATGGTTGTCAACCATAATCAAAGCAACACCAGATGGGTTATCCGCATCAGTAAATATAAATTCAGCATTGATGCCCTCTTTATCAAATAATTGAATGGCCTGCTTACCAAAAATATCATTTCCGGTTTTTGCAATAAAAGTGACATTTCCGCCAAGACGGGCAGCAGCTACTGCCTGATTGGCTCCTTTTCCTCCCGGATTCATTAAAAATTCTCCTCCAATTATAGTTTCTCCAGGACCTGGTAACTTAGATGATTTAATTACCATGTCGGTGTTACTGCTCCCAATAACTGTAATCTTGTTCATAAATGTTGAGCGATTTTATTTTAATGTTAAAAATCACGAAAAGCATAAACTAATTAAAATTTTATTAAATATATAATTGATTAAACCTTTAATTCATCTGTTTATATTTTGCAGCGACATTGCCATTCGTAGATTATAATCATACTTTTGTTTGTCTCAATAATAATCTCAGGCATGGCCTGTTTCATTTCGTCAACTTTCCATTCCATTTTTAAATTCGAGTGCTTATCTTAACGCCCATAAATAAGAAAATTGAAATTCAATAAAAAATACAACCTTTTCCTATCGATCGCTGGATTAATATTCATTGTGATCGTACTTAACTATCTATTGGTACTTGTGGAAAGAAATGACCCTGACTCAAGTATCAAGACATTTTCAGATGGTATCTGGTACATGATTATTACACTTACGACAGTTGGATATGGAGATTTGTATCCTGTGACTGGGTTTGGTAAAATGATCGGATACATTTTTGTTTTTGGAAGTTTGGGTGTGTTGGGTTATTTAATAAGTACACTTTCAAGTAAATACAATATCATGATGGAAGAAA
>CAYREN010000648.1:0-2645 GCA_964423255.1 uncultured Roseivirgaceae bacterium
ACATGTCTTTTAATGATCCCAGAGTTCATGTCGGGTTGGGGGATAACACTATAATCGACCAATTAGTTATTACATGGCCACAAGGTAGTATGGAAACCTTTAAAAATGTTGAGGTCAATAAATATATCACAATAATCCAGGGGCAAGCCAAAATTCGTTCCTACCAATGATACTTCATCCATAATCTCGGGACCTGTTCCGAGGTCTGTCAACTATCAGCGACAAAACCCCAATTAATCAGACCAAAATTACGAAAATTAATAGCCCCGTCTTTCAACAAATTCTTAACCTTCGAATGAGACTGGGAAAATGAAGGGTTTTTTATTACTATGTTTTTCAATGGGATCCTTTAGAATGATGCTTGCGAACCTCAAACAGATGCCGGAATAAATCCGGTAAGGCCGCTCCTACCGAACGAGTATTAGAAATGTGTAAATTTTAGTCTCCTGATGTAAGTATTCAACTGATTATTTATTCTGCTTTAAAAACACATTAAAACCAACCAATCCATTTGGAAAACTATTAAATTTGAAGTGTAAATATTTGGAAATAAATAAATTAAAAATATTATGAATCATCAATATGTAGAGCGTGTAGTTGATCTAACACATCCGGAGAGAAATACCATTTATAATATGACTAATGGGGAGGCCAGAGAGATTTTGAGATTGGGAGATACTGAGGGAGTGAGAAAAATAGATGGTCAGTTTTCCTTAATTTCTGTTGAAGGTAAAACTATAAAAATGGCCAGATCGATTGGTCGACCTTTGAGGTATTTTATAGCAAAACTTGTTGCTGGCCCTTGCCTAGTGGTGGCAGAAAGAATCGATACAATTTATGATTATTTGAAAAAAGAAGGACTAGATGACCAGTTTATGCCTAGTTATACCAGGATGGTTCCAGCGCATTATATCACCAATATTGAGTTATTGGGTTGCCCAGATCCAAATCCGACCTATAAGCGATTTTTCACTCCAGAGAGAAATAAATACAAAAGTGATGATCCGAAAAAATTGGGCGAAATGTACATTTCTGCTTTGTATGAAGAGATAAAGAAATGGCTTATCAATGAGGCCAAAACCGGCCCGATAGGAGTTAGTTTTTCTGCAGGAATAGATAGTGGGTCTATATTTTTACTTACCTACCATGCTTTGAGAGAGATGGGAGAAAGTCCATCGAGATTGAAGGCCTTTACGCTTGCAGTAGGGGATGATGCTGAAGATTTGAAGCAAGCGCGTGAATTTTTGAATACCCTTGATCTCGGTATGTTTTTAGAACCTATTCAAATTACAAAGGATGATCTGGATTGGGAAAAAACGATTAAAATTGTCGAAGACTACAAGCCCCTGGACATTCAGTCGGCTACCATGAATTTCGCACTTCTCCAGGGAATTAAAAAACAATACCCCGATTGGAAATATATGATTGATGGAGATGGTGGTGACGAAAACCTAAAAGACTACCCAATTGAAGAAAACCCTGAATTGACCATCAGAAGCGTACTGAACAACTTGATGCTGTACCAGGAAGGTTGGGGAGTTGACTCAATGAAACATTCTTTAACCTACTCAGGGGGATTGAGCAGGGGATATATGAGAACCTATGCTCCCGGAGAAATGTTAGGATTTAAAGGATTCAGTCCGTTCACCTTACCAAATGTAATTGAAGTGGCCGAGGGATTTCCTTTCATTGAAATGACGGATTGGGATCATGAAAAATTATACAACCTCAAAGGTGAGATTGTAAGCGCCGGAGTGAAAGCAATTACGGGTATGGATATGCCTGTATTCACTAAAAGACGTTTCCAGCATGGAGCAGCAACAATGGATACTTTTAATGCCACTTTCCCCAAATCAGATATTGAATACCGTAAATCGTTTAATAAAATTTATGGATAATGAAACCTACCTCCCGCTTCGTCCGTCTGCCTTTCAACGAAGCAGGGTAGGAAAGCGTAGTGCAGAGATCTGGCATTATGAACAGCTTTAATTAGGAATTTATTTTATGACACCTAATTCCTTCCCTACTTCTACAAAAGCCTGGACGGCTTTATCTAAATGTGATTTTTCATGTGCCGCAGAAACCTGCACCCTGATTCTGGCTTTTCCTTTGGGAACTACAGGGAAATAAAACCCTATCACATAAATGCCTTTAAGTAATAATTTTTCCGAAAATTGTTGAGATAATTTAGCATCGTAAAGCATAATTGGGACAATTGGATGAATCCCCGGTTTGATGTCAAAACCAGCAGCTGTCATTTTATCCCTGAAATATTTTGTATTCATTTCCAGCTTGTCTCTCAAATCCGTATTGGAATTTAGAAGGTCCAAAACTGCAATAGAAGCTCCAACAATCGCCGGCGCCACCGTATTGGAAAACAAATAGGGTCTTGATCTTTGGCGAAGCAATTCAATAATTTCCTTTTTTCCGGTCGTAAAACCACCAGATGCTCCACCAAGTGCTTTACCAAAGGTTCCGGTAATAATATCAACCCTATCCATTACACCACGATACTCAGGTACTCCTCTGCCCGTTTTACCTATAAACCCAGTTGCATGGCATTCATCAGTCATCACAAGTGCCTTGTATTTATCCGCCAGATCACAAATTTTATCTAATTGCGCAATAGTACCATCCATAGAAAA